>JAWLDL010000239.1:0-4332 GCA_041686675.1 Spirochaetia bacterium
CCTGCGGCGCACAGCCCCCGAGGGCATCAAGGTCAGAAACCCGGCCTTCGACGTGACGCCGAACGAGCTGGTTACCGGCATCATTACCGACCGTGGCATGGTGCAGGCTCCCTACAGCGAGAATCTGAAGGACATACTCTACGCAAAAGCGTAGCAGCAGAGCATATCCGAAGCGCAAACTGAAGAGAGTGGTGGCAAGTCATGGAATACAAGCAGCTAACTGAAGACAGCGTGGTCGACTATCTCAAGAGCGTGCCGGCGGCGAAAAGGGTGCTCGGCGATCTCGACAACCTCGACATCCGCGAGATCGGAGACGGCAACCTCAACTTCGTTTACTTCATCACCAACAAGTCGAATCCGGCTCAGACCGCGGTCCTCAAGCAGGCCGTGCCCTTCCTGCGGATCGTGGGCAAGGACTGGCCGCTGCCGAAAGAGCGGATGACCTTCGAGATCATGGCGCTGGAGAACGAGTCCGAGCTCACCCCGGAGCACGTGCCTGAGATCTACCACTCGAGTCACGACATGTCGCTCGTGCTCATGCAGAACCTCAAGGACTATCCGGTGCTGCGGGGGCAGATGAACGAGGGGAAGTACTTCCCGAACCTCGCCGAACACGTCTCGACGTTCCTCGCGAAAAACCTGTTCTACACCTCGGACTGGTACCTCGATCATCGCACCAAGAAGGAGATGGTAAAGAAGTTCATCAACATCGACCTCTGTAAGATCACCGAAGACTTCATTTTCAGCCATCCCTTCTGCAAGAGCGACACCAACGTATACAACGAGCGGCTGACCGACGAGGACATCAACTTCATCCATGAGGATGACGAGCTGAAGATCCACCAGGCGGAGCTCAAGTACAAGTTTATGAACAACGCCGAGGTCCTCCTTCATGGTGATTTGCACACCGGCAGTATCATGGCCGACGCGGAGAAGACCTTTGTCATAGACCCCGAGTTTGCGTTTTTCGGTCCGGCCGGATTCGACGTGGCACTGTTCATCGGCAATATGTTTCTTGCCTACTTCGCGCATGCCCACCGTCAGACCCTGCTCGGAAACGACCCCTCGGAGTACCGCACCTGGATCCTCGATCAGATCCGGGAGACGTGGAACAAGTTCGACGCAAAGTTCGAGAGCTACTGGAAGGAACACTTCGAGGCCGAGAAGGACCTCTTCTGGGATTACCCGGGGGGCGAGAAGGCACACGCGGAGTATCGCAGGCGCAACATCGCACGCATCTTCGACGACGCCATGGGTATTGCCGGGTCCGTCATGATCCGACGCATCCTCGGGCTCGCGAAGGTCTCGGACATTGCCGACATCGAAGACCTGAACGCACGGGCCGAGGTCGAACGCATGGGCCTTCGGATGGGCAGAGAGCTCATCATCAACCACTCGAAGTACACGACCATCGAGAGCGTCGCGGACCTTGCGACGGGTATCTCGCCGGCCGACCAGGCGGTGCCCGCGTCGTCGGCGACGTGAGCGGGGAGCTGAAAGTATGGCTGATCGCCAGACGGTTGTGCAGACAACGGATATCGGTAAGTCGTTTGCGGCCACTCGTGCGCTCGACGGCGTTTCCCTGAGCTTTTACCGCGGGGAGATCCTCGGACTCGTGGGTGCGAATGGTGCCGGCAAGTCCACGCTGATCAAGATTATCTGTGGATACCACACGGATTATGAAGGTAGTATCATCATCGGCGACGAGACTGTCAGATTCGCGAGCCCCGAAGACGCCTACCGGCGGGGCATCGCGACCGTCCATCAGATCATCAACCAGGGCGTCGTACAGAGCATGTCGGTGGGCGAGAATCTCACCCTCGGCGAGCTCATAGCCCGCGGTAAGGGGCCCTTCTACAACAAAGCGCACCTGAAAGCGAGGGCCCAGGAGATTCAGAGTCAGCTCGGCCTGGACCTCGATCTCGACCAGCCCGTCGAAGACATCGGGCAAAGCGATCGTCAGATGATCGCCATTGCCCGCGCGCTCTCAACCGAGCCCAAGCTTCTGATCCTCGACGAGCCCACCTCGTCGCTCTCCGAGAAGGAGGCCGAGCGCCTGTTCACGACCCTCGAGAAGCTGCGCTCCACGGGTGTGTCCATCGTTTACGTGTCTCATCGCCTCCATGAGGTGAAGCGAATTGCCGACCGCGTCGCGGTCATTCGGGATGGAAAGCTTGCGACGGTACTCGAAAACCCCTTTGATGTGAAGCAGATCGTCACCGCGATGGTCGGTGAGATCCCCGAGCACGAGGTGAGGGAACGTCAAAGCACCATTTCCACGCGCAAAGTGCGGTTGGAACTTCGAGATGTCGTGGTGGACCCCGGAAAGCCTCCGTTGAGCCTGAAGCTCTACGAGGGAGAGATCGTCGGCCTCACCGGTCTCATCGGAGCAGGCAAGAGTGAGCTTGCCGAGGTTCTCTTCGGCGTGCGACCGCCGGTGTCGGGGGAGATTCTGGTCGACGGCGAGCCGTACCGTCCCCGCGGCGTATACGACGCGATCCGGGACGGCATCTTTCTGGTCCCCGAGGACCGCGCCAACAACGCGGTCATCGCCGACTTCACCGTTCGGCAAAACATCACGGCGCCCTTTCTGCGTGACTTCCAGAGGCTGGGTATCATGAAGGTGGGCGAAGAGCGCGAGGCGTCGCGGCGCATGATAAAATCCATGGGGATAAAGACGGAATCAGAAGAGGCCGACATGGACGCCCTCTCGGGCGGCAACCAGCAGAAAGTTGTCGTCGCGAGGTGGCTTCTGAAGAACTTCAGGCTCGTGCTCCTCGACGAGCCGTTCCAGGGCGTTGACATAAAGTCGCGCCACGATATCGGGCAGTATCTGCGGGACAATATCGGCGACCGTACCGCAGTCGTCATTGCTACCGACCTCGACGAGGTCATCGAAGTTGCCGACCGGATTCTGGTCATGAACGGCGGTGCGATCGTGGGTGAGCAGTTCTATGCGACCATGGACCGCGAGAAGCTGTTGCATTTCATTTCGGAAGACAATCCGGAGCCGGTCGAGACCACCTGAATCCTGAAACTAACTTGAGCCGTTGAATCGGAGGTAAGCGAGCAGATATGGAAACGACAGCCAGTACCCCCACCGAGACAGGGCCACGCGATCGCACACGAGCAGAAGCGTGGAAGCGGTTCGCGATTCGCTATGGCTTTCTCATCGTCATGGCGGCCCTTTTTGCGTACTTCAGTCTGACGGAGCCCGCGTTCTTCACGCCGGGTAACCTCTTCTCGATGCTTCTCGGCGTGACCGTGTACGGCATCCTGGCACTCGGGGTGACCTTCCCGCTGGTGGCTGACGACGTACCGGACCTTTCCATCGGCGGCGTGGCCGCGCTGACCGTCATGATATCGGCCTATCTCATGATCGTCCTCGAGACGAGCACGATCTTCGCGATCGGTTTCTGTCTCGTTATGGCGGCCCTCATCGGCTTCATCAACGGGATTCTGGTGGTGAAGGTGAAGATACCCGGGCTGCTTGCCACCCTCGGAATGATGTTCATCGCGCAGGGGCTGCAGCTGATTCCATCCGGCGGCCGATCCGTCGGGCGGGGCGCGGTCCTTGCAGGCGGCGTCACCGCCGAGGGTCGCTTCTCCGAGGCCTTCCTCCTCCTCGGGCAGGGGCGCGTGTTCGGTTTCATCCCGTCACCGGTGCTCATTATGCTTGCCATTGCCATCGTCGTGTACCTTGTGCTCAGCCGAAGCCGCTGGGGCCGCGTGTTCTACGCTATCGGAAGCAACGCAGAAGCTGCCCGGCTCGTCGGTGCCAAGGTCGACCGCTTCCGCATCATGGCCTACGTGCTCTCCGGTACCATCGCCGGTCTCGGCGGTATCGTGCTTGCGGCGCGCGTGGGGCGGGGCGACGTGCAGTCCGGCGGTACCCTGCTGCTCGACGCCATCGGATCCGCGCTCATCGGCTTTGCGGTGCTGGGCGTGCGGCGCCCGAACCCCTTCGGGACGATCGTGGGCGCAATCTTCATCGGCATGCTGCTCAACGGCCTGACGATGCAGGGTATGCAGTACTACGTGCAGGACTTCATAAAGGGAATCGTGCTCGTCGCTGCGCTGGCATTCACATTCGGCCTCTCGAAGACGAAAGCATGACGGTTCCACAACAATCCACCGTGCGCGGGCTGAGCGGCCGTCGGTTCTCGGTCGAGTACATCATCCGTGGCGACCGGGCCGAGGCGGAAAAGACGGCCGGGATCGTCGCGAACGAGCAGACCGTCGAGTTTCCGGAGGAATTCGTCCCGCCCGGACAGATCCGAGACGAGGTGATGGGCCGGGTCGAGTCGGTCGAGGAGGAGAGCGCGCCGGCCG
>JAWLDL010000240.1:0-4315 GCA_041686675.1 Spirochaetia bacterium
TTTTGCGTGCAGAAGTTCGTCTGCACGACAGGGCCGCTCACATCTCCTTACGCCCGATTCTGTTCTGCTGATTGTACCCACACGCTGCTATATACTTCACAATGTGGCCACTCGCCGTCTATACTCAGGGTTCAGGAAACAGAATGTCACGCATCATAGGAATCACGGGCGGCTCGGGGGCGGGTAAGACGACCATCGTCAACAGTGTTGCACAGGTCGTGCCGGACTTCGAGTTCATCCCGCAGGACAACTACTACAAGTCGGCCGAACACGTCAGCAACCGGAACATCACCGAGTTCAACTTCGACCATCCCTCGGCCTTCGACAGCGATCTGCTCTACGCGCACCTGCGGGCATTGCGGGACGGAAACCCCATCGACATGCCCACCTACGACTTCGTGCGCCACCGCCGGTCGGAGGAAACCGTGCGGGTGGAGCCCGCGAAGCTCATCATCTTCGAAGGCATCATGGTGTTCTTCGAGAAACGGGTCCGCGATCTCATCGATCTGAAGATCTACGTCGACACCCCCGACGACATCCGCTTCATCCGTCGGCTCGAGCGTGACATGAAGGAGCGGGGACGGACCATGGACTCGGTGCTGAAACAGTACCTCGAGTACGTGCGCCCGGGGTATTTCGAGTTCACCGAGCCGACAAAGGCCTATGCCGATCTCATCGTGCCCGAGGGCGGACAGAACGAAAAGGCGCTCGAGGTGCTGTCCTCGTTTATGCGCTACATAATGGACTGATGGAACACGAGGTAGAATTCGGCCGCGGCGCGGGCGGATTGGACCGCGAGTATCGATCGGTCGGAGAGCGGTACCTCGAAAGCTTCAATCGGGCGCTGCGACGAGAGTCCTGGACGCGGACAGTTGCCCAGCTCGCGTGGACCGCTGGTCCGGTCACCTACCTGGCCCTGGCGCTGGGCTACCGAATCGGTTTCGGCACCGCGCCGCCGGGCAGTCTATTCGTCTACTTCGCAATCTACACCCTTACCGCCGGCCTCTTCGCCGTGCTCACACGCCTCGCCTACCGCGTCTTCCGGGCGCAACCGGCTGAGGAGGCCGCCGAGCGCCTGCGGCACGTCATGGGCATCATTCCCGACCTCGTCACGAGCACACGCAACGTGACGCTCGAGAGCTACGAAGGTGATGATCGGGTGGTGGTCGCCACCAAGTATATCCTCGAGAACCCCGACGCCACGGTCACAGCCCTGGAACAGGCAACCCGTGACCTCACCGGGAACGCGCACCTTGCCGAGCGCCTCAAGGCGGTGGAGATCTACCGCCGCGTGGGACTCTGGCGGCGCGGGCTCGACATAAACCGGGAGATCGCTTCGGAGTTGCAGGATGAGCTCAAAGCGGTGAAGCGATCCTCCCCGCAACTGGCTCGTGTACTCAAGCGGCGCTTCGTCGGGATCGGGCCGAGCAAGCGCGAGGGACGTCCGCGGACCGAGGGGTTCATCGAGCGGGTCCTGGCCGCCGGCGAGGAGGACAACTCGGAGCTCATGACCCTCGCCGATGTGGAGGAGGTGCTCACGCTGGCCTTCGAGTTCCTCGCCGAGCGCCGTTTCACCATTCTCTCCCTCGACTACCATGGAATACCCCGATTCGGAGCCGCGTTCGGACGGGTTGAGCGCCTGAGACGGGAATACCGGCACCTGGTGCATACCAGAAACAATCGCCTGAGGGCGCTCGCCGAACATCTCAACCACTCCCACGATATCCGGCGCGTGGCCGCGGCCATTCCCGTCATCGACGACGTGGAGAGCATTTCCGCGAACGTTCACGCGGCCATTGATGCGTACTTCACCTCGGTTGGAAAACAGATGCGCTCGCTGAATCCCTTCAAACGGGAGAAGCCCTCCGACGTCACGCACCGCGAGAAGCCCTTTGCACAGAGCCTGGTGAAGCTCCATGCGGCGCTGCATCGATCAAACGTAGATCTGCGGAGAAAACACTCCGAGCTCAAGCGTGCCATCGCCGACTATCAGCGGATCCGCAGCTCCATGCAGGAATCCCAGCTCCGTCTCCTCCCCCCCGACGAGCCGGGGCAGGGCATACGCCTGCGGCGGCGTACGGTTTCGGTGGAGGGCGATGCGCGCAAGACGCTCTCCCGCGAGCTGCACCAGCACCTGCAGGACGTCTCGGTGAGCTCGCGGTTCTTCCGGGCAGTCATTGATGCGGAGGGAACCGAGCGGCGCTACATGAGCCCCGAAGGGTACAAGAGCCTGGGCGTCAGCGTGATGCTCGCCCTCGACCGGGCGGTGCACCTGAGTCGCCCCCAGGTACAGTACGCCATCGAGGCTGCCAACGCGCCGAACCTCGGCATCGTGGACCGCACGCTGAGCCGCGAGGCAAAGCTCGGCTCGGCGCTCTCCCTCATTGAGGAGATCGAACCGAATCTCGAAGGCGCCGTCGAGCGCATCATACAGGCCCTGGTTTCCTACCACGGGGTGTGGCCCTCGAATGAGCTCATGGTCTACCTCGAGCAGCAGTTCGGGGTCCCGCGGCATCTCTCGGCCTTTATGAGCCCGAGCGACGAGGATCGGCTGGTGGGGCTCAGGCAGGAGCTTGGTCGTCAGCTTCTCGATATTCCGCCGTTGCCCAAGAAATACGGCTCGATTGTCGACCGGCTCTGATCGGGCGGACCGGTCAGAACGGCAACGATCTCAGAACCACGCCGGTGAACACCCCGAGGTAGTTTCCCACCGCATAGCCGAGGATTCCCGCGGTGATTCCCGCCGCGATGACGGCCCGGTTCCCGATGGACACGGCCACCATGCCCACGAAGGGCGGTGAGCAGATCGCGGCGGTCGATGTGACAATCATCGTGTCGACATCGATTCGAAAGAGGCGGGCAAGTGCGAGATGGAGCGTAAGCGACAGCACGACGGTGTAGGAGACAAAGAGGAGGATAGCGGGCGATGCGGTGAGGATCTGGCCTGCGTCCGCCATTGATCCCACCACCGCACAGAACACCAGGACGACGTACTCACCGAGGGAGAAGCTCGTGTGGAGCGCGCGAACGGACGGGATGAACCCCGCGCCGATCGCGAAGGTCGTCAGAAGCAGAATGACGGCGGCGGTAGTCCACTCGGGGGGCAGGAGCTCTGCGAGGCCGACGCTTACTCCCACAAGCAGTGCCGCAAGGGCGAAGGCGCGAAGTGTCACCGGCAGCGCCTCGCGGGAGAAGGCGGAACCGACGCCGGCGCTCGCCGGCACCGGTTGGGGCTCGAGGCCGTCGGCCACGAAGGGTTTCAGGAAGCGCGAGAAGAGCGGTTTTGCCGCGGTGATTACGAAGAGGACATAGAGACCGCTCACCACGACGTCAGCGGTATGCACGGTGATGTATATGGATGAATCCACCTGGAGGGCCGTCCGGATGGCCGCGAGGTTGGGTGTGCCCCCGGTGTAAACGCCCACGAGGAGGCCCGCGAGGTCAGGGGTGCGGGGCACGATGCCGCGGAACAGGAGGTGCCCGGCCGCCACCACCACGGTTACCGAGAGCCCGGCAAGTACCATAGAGACCAGAGCCTTTCTGCCCATCAGTCGCCAGTTCCGCAGGTCGGCCGAGAAGAGCATCAGCGGAATGGAGAGGGCGACCGTCACCTCGGCGAGGAGCTCCTGGGCCGGCATAACCGTTTCCGGCAGCAGGCCGGAGTTGCCGATGAGGATGCCGAGCAGATAGCACCAGATGACGGGGCTGACCCTGGCGATGATTTCCATGCGCCGCGCGGTGAAGAGTACCGAGGCCGGCAGAACCATGAACCCTATCGCGGTGACGGATTGTGCGAGCTGCTCCATGAGCCCGTGAGTATATCCGGATTCGCGGGCGAGAGCAAATCGGGATGCGAGCGCAAATTTGTTGACAACAGCACCCCGACTGGCTAAGGTAACGGGAACCGGCCGAGCGGCTGAAAGCGGGGTGCTATGGCTCGAACTCGAGACGCGACAACGGGATATCGTGAGAAGATCATTCAGGGCGCCTCCAAGCTCATCATCGAAAAAGGGGTCGCGTCGACCAGCCTCGCCGACATCGCACAGGAAGTCGGGATCAGCAAGGGCACGCTCTACTACTACTACCCGTCCAAAGGCGAGCTCATCTTCGACATCTCCGAGCGCCACATGGAGTACATCACCGACAAGATCTTCTCCTGGATAGAGGAGAGCGGTCAGGGGGTGTCCGCCGAAGAGGTGCTCTGGCTGGTGTTCAAGACGATCACGACCTCCGAGACGCGCGGCCACATTCACGTCTACCTCATACAGGAGGCGCTTACCGGCAACTCATCGCTGCGCGAACGGTTCATGCAGGA
>JAWLDL010000241.1:0-4310 GCA_041686675.1 Spirochaetia bacterium
CGAGCTCCTCGCGGGCCCGGTCGATGGAGAGCAGCGTCTCGAACTCATCGAGCTCACGCTTGATGGGGACTTCCGGGAAATACTCGGCCATGAGCTCGACACTGGGACGGTCCATAACGGTATCGGCGGCGGCTATCACATAGTGCCTCGCCCCGTCGATGTCCGCCTCGAGGGCCCGGCGGCAGCTCTGCGCCACATCCCGTGCGTCGACGTAGCCCCAGAGGTTGAACTTGCGCCGGGTGAGGTCACTCCAGAAGGAGGGAAAGCGTTCGTAGTCGTACGGCAACATGATGTTCGAGAAGCGCAGGCCTACATACGGGATACCCGTCCATCGGTTGAACTGCCGTGCCATCTCCTCGCTGACGACTTTGGAGAGTGAGTAGCTCGATTCGGGATAGGTATGGTCTTCGTCCACCGGGGCGTAGTCGGGCGGGCGATCGAAGGGCAGGCCCAGGGCGGTCTCGCTCGAGGCCCAGACAACTCGGGTGAGCCCGAGCGTGGCGGCTGCCGAGAACACATTGTAGGTACTTGTGGTGTTGATGCGGAACGTCTCCGCGTCGGTGACAATCTGCGGCGCGGGAATTGCCGCAAGATGAACCACGGCGTGAGCGCCGTGCAGCACCTCCATGACCTGCCCGAGTTCGGTCAGATCCGCCCGCCGCACCGAGTGATCCGCCGGATCGAGGGGTGCCGCGATGTCGACCGCGAGAACATCGTACCCATGCGCACGGAGATCCGCCACGGTCGCCTTTCCTGCCTTGCCTGCACTTCCGGTTACCACCACTCGTTTGCCCGACATATGCATCTCCTTATCGATACTGACAGTCTAACGCCGTTACCCGACGGATCACAACCGCGGGGCGGCACCGGGGACGCTGCGGCGCGGCGCCTCGGCGCGCCTCCGCGGCCGCCGACCGGGCAGGCCGGCCGCCGGTGCGCCCCTTGACCGCCGCAGGTGCCGTGACTAGCTTCTTCCTATGAGCCCTCTCTCCCGCGGCGAGTACGTTCGCCTCCCCGGCCCCGTCCTTGGACAGCACGTCTGCGGCGAGGTGCGTCGCAGCTGGCGCGAGCAGGGAGCCACATACGTTCGGCTCTACAGCTATGCAGCCCGGGAGGAACAGCTCTATACCATCGACCAAAAAGGCGTGGCGCGGCGGCCGGTGGCGCAGCGGCCGGCGGCGCCGGATCCCACACCGGCCGCCGGTGACTCCGCGCTCGCTGCGGCCACCACCGATGAGGCCCGCAACGTCGAGCGCCCCGATGAAACGCCGCCCGAGGAGATGCCGCCGGTGGAGCACCGCCATGAGTCGAGCGCCCGGTGGCTCGGCGTCGTGGCCGGACTTCTGCTGCTCCTGCTTCCCCTGGTAACTGGTGGCGTGGCTCAGCTTCGCACCGCGGGGATGAGCTTCGATGAGTTCCTCGCCACCGACATGCCGCTCGAACGCATGGTGTCCACGGTTGCCGCACGCGTCTCCTACGAACGCGACGTGGAGGAGTTCTGGTCCCCCGCCGAGGGCGTGTGGGCGATGCGCGGAGGCGACTGTGAGGACTACGCGATGATCGTCTCCGCCTACCTCGAGCGGCACGGGGTCGAGCACACGGTTGTCGGATTTTCTCTCGCCGACAGCCTTGCCGGACATGCGGCGGTCATCGCCCGGACCGACGACGCCCGCGTGCTCATCGACCCGACCATGGCAACCGCCCCCACCGGCGTCCGCTACTTTCGCCGCACCGGGGATGGCGACATCCCCTCGCGGGCGGCAGTACTCGAGGACTACGCCAGGCTTCCGGCGGTTGCCTACGATCCGCCGCTCGAGCCGGGTCGTCCCGCGGTCTCCGGCTTCATCGAGTGACGCGTTGAACGAGGACCGCTCAGAGGCTACACTGAGAGGCCATGAACAGCGCCTCCGACACCCAAACCACCCAGACGACTGTCACCGAGGATGTGATCGACCTCGGTGTCGGCCACCCCGGCCTTTCGCTCCTGCCTGTTGATCTCGTCGGAGAGTCCGCTCGCGCCGCGTTCGAGCGCGGCGACCCGCGAATGCTTCAATACGGCTACGAGCAGGGCGCGGGAGAGTTCCGCGACGCCCTCGCGGGCTTTCTCGAGCGCACGACCGGGATACCCCTCGCGCCGTCGAGCCTCTTCATATCGGGCGGTGTTTCCCAGGCGCTCGATCTTCTGAGCTCGCTCTTCACGCGTCCGGGTGATCTGGTGTTCGTCGAAGAGCCGACCTACTTTCTTTCGCTGCGCATATTTGCCGACCATGGCCTCCGCGTGCGGAGCATACCCACCGACGCCGAGGGCCTCGATGTAGACGCCCTCACAGAGGCGCTCGGCGAGGAAACGCCGGCCTTTCTCTACACCATCCCCGTGCATCAGAATCCCACCGGCGTGACGATGAGCGAGGCCAGGCGAACGCGGCTCGTGGAGCTCGCCGAGGAGCACGACTTCCTCGTCCTCGCCGATGAGGTCTATCAGCTTCTTACCTATGACGGCGCGGCGCCGGGGCCCGTCAGTCGCTTTATCGATACCGGAAGGGTCTGCGCACTCGGCTCCTTCTCGAAGATTCTCGCACCGGGGCTTCGCATGGGGTGGATCAGCGCAGACGGCGAGATTCTGCGGCGGATCGTCGGGTCCGGCTTCCTCGACAGCGGTGGGGGTCTCGCCCCCTTCTCCTCAGCCCTGCTGCATGCCGCAGTTGCCGACGGAAGACTCGAGCGGCATATCGCCGGGCTGCGTGAGGTCTATCGGGCGCGCCGCGACGCGCTGCTCGGGGCCCTGGACGCCGCCCCGGGCGACGCCGCCACGCCCGACCGCCCTGCCGCGCCCCTGCGAGTGGCCGCACCACACGGCGGCTACTTCGTCTGGGCCGAGCTTCCGGAAGGGATGAGCGCCGCGGAGGTTCTCCCGCGGGCCCGCGAGGCAGGCGTGGGCTTCGTGCCGGGGCCTCGCTTTTCGGCGACCGAGTCCCTCTCCCGCCACCTCAGAATCAGCTTCTCCTATTACGACCCTGAACGGATCGCAGAAGGCGCGCGGCGGCTGCTCTCGGTGCTCTAACCGCGCAACGGTTGTTTTCGCTGCTGCGGGCCGGCGTTGCCTCCCGCGCCCGCCCCGATGTATGCTCGGGCCCACGGAAGGCAGTACACATGAACATCTCCCAACGCGTCGAAGCACTCAGAAACCAGATGCGGGCCCATGATCTTTCGGCCTACATCATCCCGAGCTCCGATCCGCACCAGAGCGAGTATCCGCCGGACCGGTGGAGGGCTCGGCAGTGGATTTCCGGCTTCGAGGGATCCGCCGGCACGGTAGTGATAACCCTCGCCGAGGCCGGACTCTGGACGGACTCCCGCTACTATCTCGAAGCCGAACAGGCGCTCCGCGACACGCCCATCACCCTCTTCCGTGCCGGCCAGGCACTCGTGCCGCAGTACGTCGACTGGCTGTCAAAGAACGTCCCCGGCGGACGCGTGGGCTTCGACTCCTCCGTCCTGTCTCTCGAAACAGCGCGGAGTCTCCGGCGAGGCCTCGCCGGGGCGGAGATCGAGGTCGTCCCCTCCGAGGACCTCCTCGAGGCGATCTGGGAGAACCGACCGCCGCTTCCCGACTCACCGGCGGAGCTCGTGGACGAACACATATTCGGCGAGACCCGCAAAGAGAAGCTTACCCGTATTCGCACGGCCATGGGGGATACCGGCGCCGATGCCCATCTGATTGCGACCCTCGACGACCTGGCGTGGGCTCTGAACATCCGTGGCAGCGACGTTCCGTTCAACCCGGTGCTGCTCGCCTATCTGGTCGTCGAAGCAGAGCGCGCGCTGCTCTTCCTCGACCCGGCGAAACTGGCGGAGCACGATCGAGCCGCCCTGACCGCGGACGGCGTGGTCCTGCGCGACTACGATACGGTGTGGAGCTACCTCCAATCACTTCCCGCCGACACTGCACTGCTCTATGACCCGCAACGGGTCGGCGCACGCCTCGACGAGGCACTCCCCGACGGAGTGCGGCGGGTCGAGCGCCGGAATCCGTCAACCGATTTCAAGGCGAGCAAGAACGCAACCGAGCTCGATCACCTGCGCGCCTGCATGATAAGCGACGGCGTCGCGATGACCGAGTTTCTGTACTGGCTCGAGAGCCGGACCGCGGGGGCCGCGGGGACCGCCGAGGCCGCTGCTGCAGCCTCGCCCCCCGGGGCGGCCCTGACCGAACTCGACGCCGCCCGGAAACTCGGCGAGATGCGGGCCGCCCGGCCGGGCTTCGTGAACCCGAGCTTCGAGACCATAGCCGGCTACGCCGGTCACGGCGC
>JAWLDL010000242.1:0-4309 GCA_041686675.1 Spirochaetia bacterium
CTCCCTGCAGTGCAACGACTCATCCAGAAATCACCAACACGCTTCTTGATACTTCAAAAAGACGGGCCGCCCCAACCGTAGTTCGGGCGGCCCTGTATCATGCGTAGTTTCCCGTAGTCGGCGTGGGCGCTGAAGCCGCCCGCGCCTCTGACCGGCACCGCGCGCGCTACTTCTCGTCGTGCGCCACGGCCTTTGCCGCTGCCAGACGTGCAATCGGTACGCGGAAGGGGGAGCAGGAGACGTAATTCATGCCCACTTTGTAGCAGAACTCGATGGAGCTCGGCTCGCCGCCGTGCTCACCGCAGATTCCGACTTTCAGCTTCGGATTCGTCTGCCGGCCCTTTTCAGTTCCCATCTTCACGAGCTGTCCGACGCCTTCCTGGTCGAGTACGGCGAAGGGATCGTCCTCGAGAATGCCGTCCTCGAGGTACTGCGGCAGGAACGAACCGATGTCGTCACGCGAGTACCCGAAGGTCATCTGCGTGAGGTCGTTGGTTCCGAAGGAGAAGAAATCCGCCCGCTTGGCCACCTCGTCGGCGGTCAGTGCGGCGCGCGGGATCTCGATCATCGTACCGATCATGTACTCGATCGTCATCTTCTTCTCTTCGAGCACGCGCTCGGCCACCTGCTCGGCGTCCTTGCGCATGACGTCAAGCTCGTTCACGGTGCCCACGAGCGGAATCATGATCTCGGGATACACCTTCACGCCCTGCTTGGCGACCTCACAGGCTGCGGTCATGATGGCCTCGACCTGCATGTTGTAGACCTCGGGATAGGTAATACCGAGGCGGGTACCGCGGTGTCCGAGCATCGGGTTCGACTCGTGCAGGGAGTCGATCTTGGACTTGAGCTTGGGAACGCTGACGTTCACGCTCTCGGCGAGCTCCTTGATGGCTTCCTTTTCGGACGGCACGAACTCGTGCAGCGGGGGATCGAGCAGGCGGATAGTGACGGGCAGGCCGTCCATCGCCTTGAAAATGCCCGCGAAGTCTTCCTTCTGGAGGGGCATGAGCTTGTCGAGGGCCTTCTGACGGGCCTCCTTGTTCTCTGCCACGATCATCTGCCGGAAGATCTTGATGCGATCCTCCTCGAAGAACATATGCTCGGTTCGGCACAGGCCGATGCCCTCGGCACCGAACTCGCGAGCGCGCTGAGCGTCCTCCGGGGTATCAGCGTTGGTACGGATATTGAAGCCGACCTGCTCGAGACCCTCGCGGCGTGCTTTGTTTCGCACATCGTCGGTCCACTCGAGGAACGCGCGGAGCTCGCCGGAAATCTTCGGCTCCATGAGAGGCAGCGCGCCTTCATAGACGTTACCCGTGGTGCCGTCGATGGTGACGAAATCGCCCTGCTTGAACTTCTTCTCGCCGACCATCATGGTCTTGCCCGAGATAACGACGCCCTTGGCGCCGACGACGCAGGGAGTGCCCATACCGCGGGCAACAACCGCTGCGTGGCTGGTCATGCCGCCGGTGGAGGTGAGGACGCCTTCCGCGGCATGCATACCGCCGATATCCTCGGGGCTGGTCTCCTTACGAGCGAGAAGCACCTTCTTCCCGTCCTTTACCCACTGCTCAGCCTCATCGGCGGTGAATACGACCTGACCGGTCGCTGCGCCGGGAGAGGCGTTGAGGCCCTTGGTCAGCGACTTCGCCGACTCGGCGGCCTTGGGATCGATCATCGGATGGAAGACCTGATCGAGCTGGGCCGGGGTCACGCGGTCCATCGCCTTTTCCTTGTCGATGAGACCCTCGTTGACCATGTCGACCGCAATCTTCACGGCCGCGACACCGGTCCGCTTGCCGTTTCGGGTCTGGAGGAGATAGAGCTTACCCTGCTCGATGGTGAACTCCATGTCCTGCATGTCCTGGTAGTGACGCTCGAGCTTGTCTTTCACCTCGACGAGCTGGTTGTAGATCCTGGGATCGCGATCGGCGAGCGTCTTTATGGCCATCGGAGTCCGGATACCGGCAACGACGTCCTCGCCCTGCGCATTCATGAGGTACTCGCCGTAGAAGACCTTCTCACCCGTGGAGGGGTCGCGGGAGAAACACACGCCCGTGCCGGAATCTTCGCCGAAGTTTCCGAAGACCATGGACATGACGGTAACCGCCGTTCCCTTGAGGCCCTTGATGTCGTTCAGCTTCCGGTAGTTGATGGCGCGCGGATTGTTCCACGAACCGAACACTGCGTTGATGGTCTTCCACATCTGATCCTTGGGATCCTGCGGAAACTCCGCACCGGTGTTCTCTTTGTAGACCTTCTTGTACTGGGTGACGAGCTTCTTGAGATCTGCGGCATCGAGGTCGGTGTCGTTTTCGACACCCTTGTTCTTCTTCATGCGCTCGAGAACCTTCTCGAACTCTTCGTGCTTGACGCCCATGACGACGTCACCGAACATGTTGATGAACCGACGATAGGAGTCCCAGGCAAAGCGCTCATTGCCGGACTTCTGTGCCAGACCATCGACGGCCTCGTCATTGAGCCCGAGGTTCAGCACGGTGTCCATCATGCCCGGCATGGACACAGCCGCACCCGACCTGACCGACACCAGAAGAGGGTCCTTCGGGTCGCCGAGCGTCTTTCCCATCATCGACTCGAGGCGATCGAGATTCTTCTGGACCTCCTGCTCGAGACCATCCGGATAGGTTTCGTCGTGCTCGTAGTAATACTCACAAACGTCGGTGGAAATCGTGAATCCGGCAGGAACCGGCACGTCGGCGCGGGTCATTTCCGCCAGACCGGCACCTTTTCCACCCAGCGTTTCCTTCATCTGGGCGTTGCCGTCGGCCTCGCCTCCTCCGAAAAAGTAGACATACTTCTTTGCCATAAAGACACTTACCCCCGCAAGACTTGAAAATGTGATTCGTTTCCCAAAAGGCTAAGATGAACAAGGCCCTCGTGTCAACAATGCAACACGAGGGCCGGAACGTACGTGAACGGAGCTCACCGCTATGCGACGTAGCTCTCGAGGAACTGGCTGCGCTTGGGATGCTGCAGCCGCTTGAGCGCCTTCTTCTCGATCTGACGAATGCGCTCCTTGGTCAGGTTGTACTTATCGCCTATCTCCTTGAGCGAAAGCGGGCTGCGTCCGTTGAGCCCAAAGCGGTACTGAATGATCTCCGCCTCCTTGTCGCTCAGCGTCCCGAGTACGCGGTTGATGTCGTCCTTCAACGACTGCTCTTCGAGCTGAGTCTCGGGATGCTTGTAGCCGTCGTCCTCGACGAAGTCGCCGAGAATGGAGGAGTCCTTCTCCTGATAAACCGGCGTCTCGAGGGAAATCAGGTCACGAGAAATGTTAATGAGATCCGCGACATGATCCTGGTCCATGTTGAGCGTCTCGGCGATCTGCCTCATCTCGGCATCCTCGCCGTTTCGTCCCTGAATCTCCTTGCGTACCTTCTCGATCTGGACGAGCTCATTCGCGCGGTTGAGCGGGAGTCGGATCATGCGGGACTTCTCGCAAATCGCCTTGAGGATGGCCTGACGGATCCACCACACGGCGTAGGAGATGAAGTGATACCCCTTCTCGACATCGAAACGCTCGATCGCGTTCATGAGACCGATGTTTCCCTCACTGATGAGGTCAGACAGCGGAAGCCCCTGGTTCTGATACTTCTTGGCTACGTTGACGACGAACCGCAGGTTCGCCTGTACAAGCATATCCTTTGCCGATTTCTCGCCGGCTGCCGCCGCGCGCGCGTACCTATCTTCTTCCTCCCGCGTGAGCAGGGGGATCTTATTGATTTCTTTCAGATACATGGACAGGACGTTTTCGTCATCACGTGTACCCTGGGGATAAGATTGTGTGGTCTGGCTTCTGGTCTTTGTTGCTGCGGGCATTCTAACCTCCTCGTCACAAGAGAGGGTGCAAGCCGCATGCCAAGTTACCAAATTTCGCGGGATGTAAGTCCTTGGGTGGCAAAGAGTTAAAAGTTGACCAATCGAGCTGCTATTCTTCCGACTGAAAAGATGGGTCAGAATAACCCATGCGAAGGAGAGGCGGTCTATACTGTATCAAAAAAGCCCAGACGGACACACGCGGGGCCCGTACGCCGTGGCATGTGTGTCACGCGATCCGCGACTGCTAACCCGTCCGGTGTAGTTCCGTGTACAATAATAGGCCCGCACTCGAGGTTCTGTCAACCAAAACCTTCCACGGCATAACCTTAACGGCCCATCCGCCGGCGCTCCGGATCCGCGAAGCACGCGGGAACCATAATCGAGGTCCACATTCCGTCAAGGTCCACATTCCGCTTGACCGCACACCCGGTGGGTACTATATTTTCCGCGTTATCGTAAAACTCCA
>JAWLDL010000243.1:0-4276 GCA_041686675.1 Spirochaetia bacterium
GTCTTCCATCTTGTAGTGGAGAAAGGCGATCTCGTACCGGGCGGCGATGCGGTTCTCGACGTCGTCTGGATGGCGTTCGAGATAGGTGCGGTAATACACCAGTGCCGTCTCGTAGTGGCGCTGATCGACCGCTTCCTGCGCAGTCTGGAAGTACTCCTGTGTCGTGAGGTCCTCGGGAATCTCCGATTGTTCGGGTACGGTTTCACATGCGGCAAAAAGCAACACCAGTACCGCAATGAACAGAGTGAGTCTAACTGTATGCATGTTTGTTACTCGTATGCGTAGATTTCGTCTTTGACGGGCAGGCTTTTCTTGAGCTCCCTGAGGAATTCCTTGAGGGAGCCCATCGGCTCGTAGTCTTCGCAATACTCGGGACTGCGCCGGATGACCGTCGAATATTTGTAGAGCTTCTCTTCTCCCTGCTTCTTCTTCCACTGTCCGGCATCGCAACGAACCCGCAGTCGATACTCATCGCCTGTGGGTAGCTTCTCCATCGAGAGCTTACAGTGATAGCAGTTGGCGCAGTAGATCTTACCGTTTCGCCCGGTCCCGTCAAGAGATACACCATACTCGCTTCCATTGCCAGAAGCCACGTTTTACCCCCCACGCTGCACGAAAAATGGTAGCACGGCCCGTGGGGCCGGTCAAGCAAGAGATGCGGCGAGTTACGAGGCCGGTAACCGCGGCGGATGTCACGACTCAGGCCCATTTGACGTATCCCGGGACGAGATTGTGCGTCAGTTCGGGGTGTTTCGGCAGGATTCGCAACGAATAGCCCTGGCGGCCGGCGGTGTCACATGGAACATTCGCCACGTAGTGAAGTGTGCCCGCCTTTGCGTCCTGGCCGTCGCGCGGTTTCATTTCAGTCGTCTGCGGATCGTCGATGCCGCCCTGGGAGTTGATGCGGCCGAAATAGGCCTCGACGCGAATCTCCTCCGGCGAGAGCGGCCCGAGGTTGATGTCTGCGCTGATCTCGAGGTTCTCGCCCACGTGCAGCTCCGGATGACCGGGATCGGTAAGCTCGACCACCGATACCTGATTCCAGGCTGCGTTCAGTTTTTCGAGGTATGCTGCGACTTCCTTCGGCCGTTTGTCCTTATCGGCGATTACTTTCTTGTAGTTCTCGAGTGCCTTCGAATAGAACTGCTCGTGGTACTCCATGAGCATCCGGTGGCTCGCAAACTGCTTGCCGATGCTGCGCATCGAGCGCTTCATCATGCCGATCCAGGTCCGCGGCAGCCCGTCCTGCCCGCGGTCGAAGAAGGTCGGGATGATCTCCCGCTCGAGGAGATCGTAGAGCGCCTTGCTCTCGATCTCATCCTGGAGCTGGGTGTCCTCGTACTCCTCCCCGTTGCCGATGGCCCAGCCGATGGTGGGGTCGTACGCCTCGGCCCACCAGCCGTCAAGCGTCGAGCAGTTGAGCACGCCGTTCACCGCAGCCTTCATGCCGCTGGTGCCGCTCGCCTCGAGCGGCCGGCGCGGGGTGTTGAGCCACAGGTCGCTTCCGGAGACAAGGTACTTGGCCGTGGTCAGATCGTAATTCTCGAGGAAGACGATCTTGCTTCGAAGCTCCGGCTGGCTCGCGAACTTCACGATATCTCGGATGAGGTTCTTTCCGGGAACGTCATGGGGGTGCGCCTTGCCCGAGAAGATCAGCTGAATCGGACGCTCGGGATCGGTGAGAAGGCGCCTGAGCCGCTCGGGATCGCGGAAGAGCAGCGTCGCCCGCTTGTAGGTCGCGAAGCGACGCGCAAAGCTGATCGTCAGGGCTGTCGGGCTGAGAACCTCGTTTGCGTGAGCAATCTGGTTCCCGGTGATCCCGCGGCCCTTCAGTTGCTGGCGCAGTCGGTCCCGCACGAAGGCGACGAGACGGCTCTTGCGACGCTCGTGCACACGCCACAGCTCCTCGTCGGAGATGCGGTCCATGCGGTCCCAGATATCGAGATAGGTCGGCTCATCGGAGAAGCGGGGACCGAAATAGCGATCGAGGAGATCCACCATGTCGTGGGACTCGAACGTGCGGGCGTGCACGCCGTTCGTGACGCTTCCGATGGGGATCTCCTCCTGGGGAAGGCCCGGCCAGATCGCCTTCCACATGTCACGGGAGATCTCGCCGTGGAGCTTGCTGACTCCGTTGTTGTAGGCGGAGAGCTTGATGGCGAGGACCGTCATGCAGAAATGCTCCTCGGTATCTTCGGGATTCTCCCGGCCGAGGGCCATGAAGTCGTGCCAGTCCAGGCCCGTACCGTCGGTGAGGCTGTGAAAGTATTTCTGCATCATCTGCACGTCGAATCGCTCGTTACCCGCAGGGACCGGGGTGTGCGTCGTGAAGACGCTCGTGGGCCACACCGCCTGTATTGCCTCTTTTGTCGAGAGCCCGTCGTTCTGCACGAACTCCCTGATCCGCTCGAGGCCCAGGAAGGCGGAGTGCCCCTCGTTCATGTGGGCGACGGCCGGGTTATAGCCGCAGGCGCGCAGGGCCCGGATGCCGCCGATCCCGAGCAGGATCTCCTGCCGGATGCGGTTCTCGCGGTTGCCGCCGTAGAGGGAGCCGGTTATTTCTTTGTGCGCATCGTCGTTCTCGTCGATATTCGTGTCGAGGAGATACAGCGATACACGGCCGATCTTGACCTCCCACACCCGCGCGGTCACCAGCGCGTCCGCCATCTTGACGGTGATCTTCACATCGTCGCCGTCCTTTGTCTGGCAGCGGCGAACCGGCATGTTGTACCAGTCGTTCTCAGGATAGGATTCCTGCTGGTAGCCGTCGGCGTTGAGATACTGCTGGAAGTAGCCCTGGCGATAGAGAAGGCCCACCGCAACAAGGGGCAGCCCCAGATCGGAGGCCGTCTTGAGGTGATCGCCGGACAGGATGCCGAGGCCACCGGAGTAGATGGGAAGGCTCACGTCGAGGCCGTATTCCATGGAGAAGTACGCCACGACGTCCTCGGCCGGTCCCGAGTACCACGTCTCACTGGAGAGGTACTTGCGAAACTTGTCATAGACGCTCTGAAGCGCCGAGAGATAGGAATCGTCCTCGGCGAGCTCCTCGAGGCGCTCCTGCGGAACCATTCCGAGCGTCCGTACAGGATTCTGCCGTGATGCAAGCCAGGCGTCATAGTCGAGTCGAATGAACAGTGATACGGCGTCGAAGTTCCAACTGAGCCACAGATTCCGGGCAAGCTCCGAGAGCGGAGCAAGCGGCTCGGGCAGGTTGGGGTTCACCGTATACGGAACGATATTCATGCAAAAAACCTCTCTGTTTCAGCGTGTGCGGGATACAGGGATCCAATGCTCACGATAAATAGTCGGCTACCTGATGTCAACGCTCGACGCACACGGGCACTGCTGACGGCCACCGCGCATTGCTACCGCCGGCTGCGGCCCGGGTAATACACACGTGCGGGCGAATCTGATAGTCTGCGCCTCATGCAGCGCAGCGCGCTGGAGAGACTTCCACGCACAACCGACATATTCGAGTCGCCGATTCCACACAGCCCGGCGGCGGCGCCGGTGGCAGCGCCGCCCGGCGACGGGGACCCGGCCGCGGGACCCGGGACCGCCGTAACCGATCCGGTGCCGGCCGGCTACTACCCGCCGCTTCCGATCGCGGTGGACCGCGACGATCTGCCGGCGGCACTGCGCACCCTTCTGTGGGGATGGAGTGTGGTGGCCCGCCTCGACGACCGGCAGGTGACCGCAGCGGCGGCGACGCCGCAGATGCACGCAGCAGCAGCGGAGGTCCGAACGCGTCCCTTCGAGGGTGATGCGCGAGCGGCCGTGCATCTCCTCCTCGCGCTCGAGGGACGCCCCGGGGCATACAGCCTCGAGGAGCAGCGGCGGCTTGTCGAGCTCCTCGACGCAGCAGGCGTCGCGCCGGATGGGGAGACGAATCGCCTCGTAACCGGCGGGAAACCCTTTGTTCCGGCGGTGAGGCGGTATGCGGGGCTGCCTCCGGTGCTGCAGGAGATGGTGGCCGACGAGCGCCTCGACCTCAAGACCGCGGAGCGCCTTCGGGAGTTTCCCTCCGCCGCCGCGGCGGCCGGCGAGCACACCGCGGGGCTTTCCTTCAGCAACCGGCGGCGCTTTTTCACGATGCTCTGGGAGGTCGCACAGCGCGATGCGCTCGGTGATGAGGAGCTTGTGACGGTGGTCGCGGAGGTCGTCCGCGGCGGCGCCACCGAGGCCGGCACCGCCGCCGGGTCAGCCGGACGCCGCCCGACTGTAACCCCCGGCGCGGCGTCCGCAGACGCCGCACGCGACCCGCTCTCCGCCC
>JAWLDL010000244.1:0-4269 GCA_041686675.1 Spirochaetia bacterium
GCCAGAACCTCGCCGAATGCCGAAAGCGAGGAGAATCCGCAATCCCGCAGCGCCGCCTCCACCGCACCTTCGGAAAGATAGCTCTCGAGGCATCCATTCCATCCGGAAGCGCATTCGCGGCCGTCGGGGTCCAGCACCATGTGCCCGACCTCCAGCACCGTGCGCCCCCGGTTGGTGAGCACGCGACCGTCCTGCAGGAACGCCCCGCCGACGCCGGAACGGATGAGAAAGGTCATAACCGACTGATGGCCCGCTGCGCTCCCGTAGCGGTACTCGCCGAGGGCGAGAACGGCGGTGTTGTTGTGAACATGCACGGGCCATCCGAACTCCCCCTCGATGCGTGCCGAAACGCCATAGCCGTCAAAGCCGGGGATTCTCGGATAACGAACGATAGTGCCGGTCCCGATATCTACGATCCCCGGCGCGCCGACTCCGATTCCGAGCACCTTCTCGGGGTTCAGCCCGGAGGCCTCGGTCGCGCGACGCACCAGCGCCGATATCTCTCCCATTACCGCCTCGGCCTCGATGTCTCGCGGGGTTTCGATAACCTCACTGTAGATCGCCTCGCCGGAGAAGTCCGAGACTACGACGGCTGCGGAGCCCGACCAGAAATCGATCCCGATGATGTACAGACTCTCAGGCACAACGCAGTAGAATGCGGGCTTGCGACCCTTGCCGGCGGTGGCCGGACGGGCCGGGCTGCATTCGCGGATAATCCCGTCCTGCTGCAGCTGGGAGAAGATGCGGAACACGGTGGGGGGCTTGAGCCCCGTTATGCTTGCGACCTCGGACTGTGAGATTCCACCGGTGCCGTGAATGAGACTGAGAACCAGTTTCTCGTTTCGCTCCCGGACGTCGTAACTGCGAAGCGGCCGGCGGTTCATCGGGCGAGCTCCCCGTCCGCACCGCCCACACCGGCTATCGTTGCGTTTGCCACGGGCATGATGCCGACCCGGGGGCGCGCCGAGCCGCCGGGAGCCCACTCAGGGTGGCGGGCGCGGACAGCGGCGACCGCCTCGTCGATACTCGATGCGGTGTCGAGCAGAAGGCGCTCCGCCTCCCGCGGCGGCATATCCGTCACCCACGTCGTTCGAAAGCGCGTGGCCTCCCGCGCAATCTGGAAGGCCTTGTGCGGCCCGATGCGGAAGCCCTCCGCCTCGAAATCCTCGAGCACCTGCTCGTGGCTCCGGCGGCTGGATACCCAGGTCTCGTAGCCCTTGCTGCCGCTGCCCTCGGGACACGCAGCGGCAAGCACGATCTCGCCCTGCGCCCGCGTTATGAGCGAGGCGTGGGCCAGCCCCTTCTGCGCCTGATAGACGTTGATATCCTTCGGATGCCCACCGGGAGAGGCAATGACGAGATCGAAGGGCTCATCGACTTCGACCACGTAGAGCTCACGCACCCGCGGCATGCCGATGCGCATCACCTCGGTCGGCTCTCCGGCGATCACCTGTACGATTCTCTTGTGGTCGTTGAGGATGGCGTTGAGCGCCAGGTCCACCCTGAGCATCCGCCCCATCTCCTCGACGTCCTGGCGGGCGGGGTTGTCCTCGAAATGCCCGAGCATGGCCCCGGGGAGGGTCATCATGGCGTGGTTGGTGTTGATGGTCTCACGGCCGGCAAGGCCGATTACCGCGCTCTTCACGCCGCCTGAGTACCCCATGAACTGATGCGGCTCGATGTTGCCGATGACGATGCGAAGGTCCGCCTCGACGAAGAGCCGGTTCACCTGCACCGGCGTTCCGCGGCTCGTGGTGCCGAGGTCCGCGAGGCTTTGTTCATCACCTACGTCATGTGAGACGACGCGGTAACGCTCGACGATGTCCACCGGCAGAATTGCGGTGAACTCATCCGGCCGCATCGGTGGATGCGTGCCGGTCGCGATGACGAGGGTGATGTGCGCCCGTGCAATCCCGAGCGACTCGAGCCGCGCGAGCAGCGGCGGCAGGAGCTCCCCGTGGGGCACCGGTCGGGTCTTGTCGTTCACCGCGATGGCAACCGTGGGGCCGCCGGCGGCATCGCCGGCAGTGGTGTGACCGCGCTGCCTCACCTCACTCCACGAAAACGCGCCGACCGGCGCCTCGAGGGCTTCCTCGACAGCCCGGCGCGGCTCGGCAACGGGCTCGACCGAATGCGGCATGACGCGGTGCGCGTCCCACGCATCGGGCAGGTCGAAGATCTGTGACTCTTTTCCGTAGGGAATGGTGAATCGTGCCATCGGCGACAGCACTGCACGGCACCCCGCGCCGGACGAGCCGACGCGGAGCCGCAGTGCACCTTATGCGCTCCGGTAGAGCTTGGTCAGGACGAACTCATTGTGCCGCAGCGCCTCTGCAGCGGTGAGCCGTCCGCGCACCGTGTGCGCCATCACGTCGAGCACGGAGTCCGCCGCCTGGTCGAGGTTCATCTCGAGTCGCAGCATCGCCGAAAGGTCGACGTCCACATGCTCGCTCATGGTTTCGATGGTCAGCGGGTTCGCCGTCACCTTCATCACGGGAATAATGGGATTTCCGATGATGTTCCCCTGCCCCGTGGTGAAAAAATGCAGCACCGAGCCGCCGGCCGCTGCAAGCGTCACCATCTCCGCGGCGGCACTCGAGCTGTCCATGAAGTGGAGCCCGGGGGCCGAGGGTGCCTGCGCGGGCTTCAGCACCGAGGTGACCTTGTTCCGCCCCATCTTCTCGACGTTTCCGAGGGCCTTCTCCTCGATGGTGGAGAGCCCGCCCCGGATGTTGCCCTCGGTTGGCTGCGAGCCGAGAAGGTCCGCGCCGGTTCCGATGATGAAGTCCTGGTAGTCCTGAAAGGTCTTGAGGAACTCCTGCTTGACGGAGTCATTTATCGCGTTGTTGGCGATGATGTCCTCACCGCCGGTGGTTTCGCTCGTCTCGCCGAAGATGGCGGTGGCGCCCTCGGCAAGCATGCGCTCGAAGACGCGGCCGATCGCCGGATTCGAGGCAAGACCGAGGGTGGTGTCCGACTCGCCGCACTTGGCGCTCACCATGAGATCGCCGAGTCCGATGGGCTCACGGGGTATCTCGGAGGCCCACTGCACGAACTCCTTGGCCTTGCGTGATGCGGCCTCGATGGTCTTGAGGTCGCCGTTTCGCTCGATATCGAAGGCGGCGACGGGCTTGCCGGTCTCGGCGATGCCGTCGGCAATGCGCTTCGTCCACTTCGGCTCGATGCCGATGACGATGGCGGCGGCGATGTTGGGGTTCCGCCCCGTGCCGATGAGCGTATCGAAGGTAAGCTCGAGGTCCTCGCCGAACTGCAGCCGCCCGTAGGGATGCGGCAGGGCCATGACGTCACGAATGAGATATGAAACGCCCTCGGCGGCGGCATTTGAAATATCGTCCACGGGGATGACGGCAACATAGTTCCTGACACCCACCCGACCGTTCTCTCGTCTGTATCCGGTAAGCTGTAGATCCTGTGCCATTACGCCCACCTCTTGCTCTTGATGTTGTGCGTGTGGACGTGCGCGCCGGCCTTGATGGGCTGCGTTGCCCGCCCTATGCTGCGTCCGTACTTGATAACGTCCTTCTCGGCGTCGAGGTCCCGCACTGCGATCTTATGACCGAGCGGAACATCGTCTACCGCGTCCACCGTTGCTATCTTGTCACCCTCGAGCGTAACCGCCTGCACCGAGGTGCCGCGTGCAACGTCCTGCACCACGACGGCGACATCGTCATCGGGTGTATGCATGAGTGCACCGTGTTTCATCTGTTCCAACCTCCGAATATTGACGCGTTCACAATGGTTTCTTACAATAAGAAACTAATTCTTGGTTCTTCTTACCGCGAGGGATTCAGATTGTCAAGTGCGTGCCGGAGGAACGCTCCCGCGTACGCCCCCCCGGGGTGAGAAGCAGCACACAGTGAATAAGGAGCAGAGCATGAAATTCTTCCTGGATACGGCAGACCTGCAGCAGATCGAAGACGTAAAACGTCTCGGGATGCTCGACGGCGTTACCACGAATCCCACCCACGTGTCGAAGACGGGTGCGAACCCCTCGGAGCTCTACCCGAAGATCTGCAAGATGGTGGACGGTCCGGTCAGCCTCGAGACGGTCGGCCTCGATGCCGACACCATCGTCGACGAGGGACGCACCCTGGCGAAGATCGCAGACAACGTCGTGGTGAAGGTCCCCATCATGAAGGAAGGTCTCGTCGCCGTCAAACGCCTGACCGCCGAAGGAATCAAGACCAACGTGACGGTGACCTTCTCCGCCTCTCAGGCGCTGCTTGCGGCAAAAGCCGGTGCGAGCTA
>JAWLDL010000245.1:0-4250 GCA_041686675.1 Spirochaetia bacterium
CCTTGCCTCGGCATTGATATCGATTCTCCTCGGAGAGCCGGTCACCCAGTTTCAGCTTGCCGAACACCCCACCGACGCCGGCCGGATGGCTCCGGCCGTGGTCATTCTCCTGATAGCGGCAACCGCCGGGGAACTGGGGTGGCGAGGCTACGCCTTCGAGGCGCTTCTCAGCCGCTACGGCTTCCTGCGCGCCTCGATCATTCTGAGCCTGCTGTGGGCCGTGTGGCTCCTGCCGCTGCTCCTTGTCAGGGGATCGTACCCGCACGGATTGATGCTCCAGAGCCCCTGGGTCGCCGTGAACTTCTATCTCGGCATCATCCCGATCAGCGTTCTCGTTGGGTGGGTATACGCGAAAAACGGCAATAGCCTCATCGCGGCGGTCCTCTTCCACGGCGTCGTCGTGGTCTGCACCGAAGCGCTTTCGCTGACCGCGCTCACGAGGGGAATCGAGAACATCGTGCTTGCGGTCGTAGCGGCAGGAATCGTTGCCACCGACCGGGACTTGTTCTTCGACGCGGAGCACCCCCGGCAACGAGCAATACCGATGAGCGGGAGGTCCGCATGAAGACCGATACAACCGGCAACCGCCTCGGCGGCTACGGTCGCTTTCTTATCGTGTGGGCCGGTCAGCTTCTCTCCGGGCTCGGAACGGGGATGACCGGCTTCGCCCTCGGCGTACACGTGTTCACCGAAACCATGAGCGCGACGGGCTTCGCTATGGTGATTCTGTGCCTCTTCGTGCCGTCGATCGTGCTACGTCCCCTCGGCGGAGTTCTCGCAGACCGCTTCGACCGCCGGACACTGATCATCCTCGGGGACCTCGGCTCGGCGTTGGGAGTTCTCTTCATCCTCTTCAGCCTGCGCACGGGGGATCTCAGCCCGGCACGGATCTACCTCGGGATCGGCCTGAACTCCGCGTTCACCGCCCTGCAGAACCCCGCCTACAAGGCGTCCCTTACCGATCTGGTGAGCGAGGAGCAATTCGCCAGGGCCGGGGGGCTGGTGCAGTTGGCGTCATCGGCGCAGCACCTCCTCGCGCCCCTCGCGGCCGGGTTTCTGCTCGTGCACGGCGGGCTGCACCTCGTTCTCATGCTCGATCTTGCCACCTTCGGTGCAGCTGTCGCCGGCGCGCTCTCCATAGGCGCCCGCCTCGGCCCGGCCGCCGGCGCGGAGCGCGGACATCTGATGACGGAGCTCACCGAAGGCTGGCGCGGGCTTACCGCGCACCGGGAGGTCATGAATGTGGTCCTCATCATCTCAGGCGTCACCTTCTTCGTGGGGGTGCTGCAGACGCTGTTCGCCCCGATGATGCTCACGCTCACCGATGCCCGGACCCTCGGGGTGGTTCAGTCGGCCAGCGCCTCCGGCATGCTCGTGACCAGCCTGATCATCGGCATGTTCGGCATGCCCTCGGGTCTGGAATCCCGCATCTCTGTCAGCCTGGCGGCAACCGGAATCGCGCTGGCACTCATGGGGCTGAGCAGCAACGTCGCGTGGATAACGGTGACCTTCTTCGGATTCTTCGCGTGTCTGCCGTTCGTGAACACCAGCGCCGAGGTTCTGATCCGCGCCGGCATCCCCAACGAGATGCAGGGACGGGCATGGGGCATTATCGGCGTTCTCTCGCAACTGGGCTACATCGCCGCATACCTCACCGCCGGAGTGCTCGCCGATGCAGTCTTCAATCCTCTGTTGATGCCGAACGGCCACCTGGCCGCCTCGGCCGGACGAATCGTCGGGACCGGGCCGGGCCGGGGCATCGCGCTGATGCTTCTGCTCAGCGGGCTCGGACTCGTCGCAACCGCAGCGGCCAGGGCCGCGTGGAACAATCGCAGTGCGTTCCTCGAAGAACGCAAAGGAGCGTATCAATCATGATTTACGCACGAATCATACGGAACGAGGTCGCCCGAAAGAAAGCGGCGATGCTCGTGGTCTTCGCATTCATTCTGCTCGCGTCCCTGCTCGTGGCAGCAGGTGCCGGGCTCATCGTGGAGCTCAACAGCTCCCTCAGCCGCCTCTTCGCCGATGCGAAGGCCCCGCACTTCGTACAGATGCACGCGGGGGAGGTCGACTCGGCCGCGGTCGAGGCATGGGCCGAGGGCAATGAGCTGGCAGACGATTTCCAGATTGCGGAAATGATCAGCATAGACGGGTCCACACTCTATCTCGCCGACTCGGACACACCCGAGGAAGACAGCATCATGGACATCAGCTTCGTGGCCCAGAACGACCGCTTCGACTTCCTCCTCGACATGGACAACCGGAAGCTCGAGGTGGAGCCCGGTGAGATCGGCGTCCCCGTGTACTTCGCCGAGGAGAAAGGCCTGGGCATCGGTGATCGGGTCACGGTAGCGGGCGAGGGCTACTCGCACGAGTACACGGTTTCCTCCCTCGTGCGCGACGCTCAGATGAACCCGGCAATCGTGCACTCCAAGCGCTTTGTGCTCAACGCCGCCGACTACGGGCGCCTGAAGGCGGATGTCCCCGACCGCGAGTATCTGATCGAGTTCCGCCTCACCGACCCGGGCAGGATCGATGAGTTCAGTGCCGCATACCAGGAAGCGGGTCTGCCGCAGCGTGGTACCGCGGTGGACTATCAGCTCTTCAAGGTTCTCAATGCCGTGAGCGACGGGATCGTCGCGGCGGTGGTCATCATCCTCAGCCTCGTGCTCATGGTCATCGCCGGCCTCTGTCTGCGGTTCACCGTGCTCGCGACCCTCGAGGAGGACTACCGGGAAATCGGAGTGATGAAAGCGGTAGGCATGCCGCGCGGGCGAATCAAAGGCATTTACCTGGCCAAGTACATCGCGCTCGGCGGGAGCGCCGCCGCAGTCGGCTATCTCGCATCGCTTCCCCTCACGAGCATGGTAAGCGGCAACATCGCGCGCTACATGGGGCGCGCGCCGCAGGGCGGCGCCGGCCTCCTCGTCCCGATGCTGGCAGCCGCGGCCATATTCGCCATGGTGGTCGTCTCCGCCATGGTCGTTCTGCGCCGCTTCGACCGGGTAAGCGCGGTTGAGGCACTGCGCGCGAAAACCGGGAACGAAGCTCCCCGCCCCGGGCGGGTTCTTCCCCTTCGGGTCGGGCGGCTCTTTGACATCAACGTCTTTCTCGGCATGCGAGACGGCCTGCAGCGGTTCCGGCTCTTCGGGCTTCTGACCTTCATCTTCTTCTTCGCAGCCGGCATCACCCTGGTCCCGCTCCACTTCCTCTCCACCATTCGCTCCCCGAGCTTCATCTCCTACATGGGGATCGGATCCTCCGACATGCGGGTTGACCTGCGGCAGTCCGAGGAGATCGAGGGGCGTTTTGACGAGGTGGTGGAGCACATCGCCGCGGATCCGGATGTGGCCCGCTTTGCCCCGCTCGTAACCTCGCTCTTCACGATCGTCCACGAAACCGGAGAAACCGAGCGTCTCGCGGTTGAGACGGGAGACTTCACCGTGTTTCCCCTCGACTATCTCCACGGCAGGGCACCGCGCGCGGAGGACGAGATTGCCCTTTCGTATCTGAACGCCCGGGACCTCGATAAGAAGATCGGTGATACGATCACGCTTCGACGTGATGGCGGCCAGGCGGCCGCGGACCGCGGGGCCCCGGCCGCCGGGCGCGGGGACGCCGGCCGTGCGGCCGCCGGCGGTGCCGGTCGCGGCGCCGCGCGTGACCTCACGATGCGCGTGACGGGGATCTATCAGGACGTCACCAACGGCGGGCGAACCGCGAAGGCGGTTCTTCCACCGAACAGGGAAAACGTTCTCGCCTCGACCGTCAGCCTGGATCTGGCCCCCGGAGTCGACATCGCGGCCAAAAGGCACGAGTACTCGGAGCTCTTCGCGCCGGCGCGGGTAACCGACCTCGGCAGTTACCTCTCCCAGACCCTCGGAAACACGATCGACGGGCTGGTCTATGTGACCGCCGGCGCAACGGCGGTGGGAATCGCCGTCGCGGTGCTCATCACCTCGCTCTTTCTCCGCATGCTCATCAGCAAGGACGCGAGGCGCATCGCCATCATGAAGAGCCTCGGCTTCTCGCTGCGGTCGCTGCGGGTCCAGTATCTCACCACGGCGCTGCTGCTGCTCGTCATCGGGATCGGGGCGGGAAGCCTCTTCTCCAACACCATCGGGCAGCAGCTCGTAAGCCTCCTGTGGGGATTCATGGGCGCCTCTCAGATCAGGTTCGTCATCGACCCGCTGCAGGCCTACGTCCTCATGCCCCTCCTTCTCATGCTTGCCGTGGCGGTAACCACCATG
>JAWLDL010000246.1:0-4217 GCA_041686675.1 Spirochaetia bacterium
TTCAAAGTCGGCGAGCGGGACGTGACCACGAAGGCTCACGACCAGGTGTGGGACTACGCGTTGGATCTGAAGAACTTTCACGAACCGAGCCACATGCCACCGATCGCGCCTGTACTTGTACTCACGCACGCCGAGAGCGCCTTCGCGCACGAGCAAGAACTGCGGCAGAGCCGCGACGGAGTCTTCGAGCCCGTCCCCGCCTCCCCCGCTGAGCTTCCCCGGGTCCTCGAGGTGATTCTTGCTGCAGCCGGGAACCGACACTCACCGATCGATACCACCGGGTGGCAGCGCGGCCGCTATCTGCCGACCCCGACAATCATTGAGGCGGCCATCGCCCTGTATCACGGCCACTCGGTTGCAGAGATATCCCGGAGCGACGCCGGCGCGAAGAACCTGCATGAAACGACGGATGCGATTTCGCAGATCATTGCAAACGCCCGCGCGCGTGGAGAGAAGGCGCTCTGCCTCACAACCGGCGTCCCCGGCGCGGGCAAGACACTCATCGGGCTCAACATCGCCACACTCCATCTGAACGCCGAAAGCCAGCTCTACAGCGTATTCCTGTCGGGTAACGGCCCGCTCGTGAAGGTGCTGCGGGAGGCGCTTGCCCGGGATCGCGTTCGGCGAGCGCGCGAACAGGGCCGTATACTCCGAAAGGGCGAGGCCCAAAGCCAGGTCAAAGCATTCATTCAGAACGTGCATCAGTACCGCGACGCCTACCTCGAGGATCCCCGAGCGCCCGCCGATCACATAGCCCTGTTCGATGAGGCTCAGCGTGCATGGAACCGCGAGCAGACAACCCGGTTTATGCAGCAGAAGCGCAATCGAACCGGCTTCGACATGTCCGAACCCGAGTTCCTGATCTCATGTATTGATCGACACAAAGATTGGGGCGTCATCGTCTGTCTCGTGGGCGGCGGCCAGGAGATCAACACCGGAGAGGCCGGAATCGGCGAGTGGCTTCGGGCAGTGGAACGACGTTTCCCGCACTGGCACGTCCACGTTTCTGACCGTCTGACCGAGAGTGAGTACCAGGCCTCGTCCGAGCTCGCACGCCTGACGCAGAACGGGCAAGCGACCTTCAACCGGGATCTACACCTCGGCGTGTCAATGCGATCGTTTCGGGCCGAACGGGTCTCAGAGCTGGTTCGCCAGGTGCTCGACATGGAGGTCGAGGCAGCGCGGGAAACCTTGCAGCACGTCCGCCACGACTACCCGATCGTGATCACTCGCAATCTTGCCGGGGCGCGCAGATGGCTGAAGGCGCAGGCGAGAGGCTCGGAACGCTATGGTATCATCGCCTCATCACACGCTGAACGGCTGAAGCCCCTCGCCATCGACGTGCGCACGACGGTCGACCCCGTCCACTGGTTTCTCTCGGAAAAGGACGATGTGCGTTCCTCGTACTACTGCGAGGATGTGGCCACAGAGTTTCAGATACAGGGGCTGGAGCTGGACTGGGCCTGCATTACGTGGGATGCGGACTTCTTCCCCTCGGGTGACCACTGGGTACACCGCGAGTTTCGCGGCAACCGCTGGATCAACGTGAAGAAGGAAGAGCGCAAGCGCTATCTGAAGAATGCGTATCGGGTTCTTCTCACCCGCGCCCGGCAGGGGATGGTCATCGTCGTCCCTCCCGGGAACGCGGAGGATCCTACCCGCAAGACGGAATGGTACGACTCGATATGGGACTATCTGAAGCAGGTGGGCTTTCCGGAGCTTCCAGAATCTGGTCCAGGGTGAAGGGTATCCAGGTCACCGAGCCGCCGCCCTCGATGAAGGTACAGAGCTCATCGAAGTGCACGTCGCGCATTCGTAGCGCAGTGCGGGAACAAAGGTCGGGTCGTCGGTGGCGTGGGCGACGCACATCGGGTTTCCGAGGCCATTGCCGCCGCCTTCACAAGTCCAATGCTCGAAGCTGTTCGTCGCTCAAAGGCTGAAAGGCATCCGCAGTGTAGCGGACTGATTCAGACGTAATAGTACCCACCCGCGGGCGCATTCGCGCAGATTCTTCAAGCCCTGTGAGTTGTGCGACAGGCTCCTTACCGCGAAGAATTACGACGGTTTCCCCGGCCTGCACTTCGCGAATGAGCTGAGACAGGTGCGTCTTCGCCTCGCGCGTCGTAACGGTCCTCATATCCACAGTGTAGAGCCCGGTTCGTGCTCTGTCGAGCTCCGTACGCACTGTCACCACGTCGTTCGCGCCGAGGGCGATAGTTACGTCGGTCTGCGGGAAGTTCGGGCTTATCTGATCCATCGCGCGAAACTTGTCGTAGAAGGTGTCCTCCTCGGCAAGAAGGACGTTCATCTGACCGGGCATGCGCACCGTCGACTGAGCCCGCGCCACGGGCACCCACGCGGGCGCGTTTCACCGGTGTGAGCCGACGGAGCGTCCTGCTATATTGCCTTCATGTCGCGGGCTTCAGCGATGACTTTGCGGACCTCTTCTCGATCAAGCATTTGATCCGTTACGTACTTGTGCACGATCCGGTTGATCAGAGTTTGGTAGGGCAGTCCTTCTGCCTGTGCCCGCTTCTTGATCAATGCAAGATCGAATTCGGACATTCGGAGGTTAACCGGCCGGTTTTTTCGAGCATGCTCTATGATCGACTCGACTTCCGCCCGCTCCTCACCGGTGACCGAAACGAACTCGTCTGCATGCTCTTCGATTTCCTGTTCTTCCGGAGTGAGATCATATTTGCTCATCACTTAGCTCCGTATTTCTTGTGGTACTTTCGGCTTGGAAACGCCGTTTTCAAAACGATCCTTCGCTTTTCGTCAATCAGGAACGGAACAAGCCAGGTGTATTCGTGAATATGCAGAACGAAGTAGCGCTGCCTCGCCCGACTCGGGTGTCTGACGATGTCGATGTAGTCGCCTTCCAGGATTTGATTGGAAATCTCTTCGAACGACACCAACCGTTCGGCTTTCAGCCACTTGTTCTTTTTCTCATCCCAGAGGAACTCCATCTGTCGCAAAGCTAATCGTCTGTCTATACAATGTCAATCATAACGGCAGCGGTACGACTCGATATGGGACTATCTGAAGCAGGTGGGCTTTCCGGAGCTTCCAGAATCTGGTCCAGGGTGAAGGGTATCCAGGTCAACGAACCGCCGCCCTCGATGTAGTTCTCGTACGCAATGCCATCGAAGCCTCCGTCGCGAAGCAATCGCACAACCTGCGATATGAGGGCCGCATTCTGCTGCGATGACACCCTGTACCAGCTCTCGCGGCTTCCGCAGCACGCCCGCACCTCACATTCGCTAATCACGCCGGTGTCGACCACCCCTTCGATGAAGGTACAGAGCTCATCGAAGTGCACGTCGCGCATTCGCAGCGGCCGCTCGATTCGGAGATGGGCCCAGTAGAGCGAACCTTCGTCGACTTCGTCTCCGTCTTCGGCTCGCTGTATGAGCCGGTTTGTCGCCGTCTCCTCATCCGAGAAGTGGGGCCCCATACCGTATCGCAGTGCGGGAACAAAGGTCGGATCGTCGGTGGCGTGGGCGACGAAGATCGGGTTTCCCAGGTCATCCGTCACGACACTGTGCCCGAACCAGCTGTCAAACTCGTCCTGTCTTCTGGCCATGAGCGCGACTCCCCCCACCGCGCGCGAAGAGCACCTCGCCCGACTCCCTGATCCGCCTCCGCGCTTCCTCCGGAAGACGCGCAAGCGAGACGACGTCCACCTCGAATGGAGAGGACTCGGCGACCTCCTCTGCGGCGTACACGTCACCGCCGTCGAGCGCCAGGTCGATGTCGAAGTCGAGGTGCCGCGGCTCACCCGAGGCGAGCGAACCGAAGAGGTAGACGACGCGGACCCCGGCGTCGGCGGCGCCGATCTCAGCGGCCAGTCTGTGCGCCTCCGCCCGAGCGCGCCGGGCCGATTGGCGTATGGCAGAGGCTTCGCGCTCATTCTCGCGACGCAGTCCGGCCGCGTATCGCTCGGGGTCAAAGGGCATCTGCGATCCTCCGGAGCCTGACGATGAACCGCTGGTGAAGCGACGGGAAGGTTTGGAAGAAGGACTCGACAATATCCTGTATCTCCCGTGTCTTTGCGGGGTCGAGGTCCTCACCGTAGAGATGGCGCAGCCGGTGCCGGGCCGACGCCGCATTTCACGCCTCTTTGTACTCCGCCACCAGCTCCTCCATCACCTTCTTGCCGTCGCCGAAGAGCATGAGCGTGTTGTCGGCGGCAAACAGCGGGTTGGGGATGCCCG
>JAWLDL010000247.1:0-4203 GCA_041686675.1 Spirochaetia bacterium
GCGGGAGGGGGGGGGAGCTTCAGCACCGCCCCCGACAGTGGCCATTCCGGCTGTCATCAGCCGCTACGCGGGCTGCTTCTATTTGAAGAAGATCATCACTTTCGGGTCGATGACCCTGAAGCTGAAGGATTCGGTGAAAAAGAGCTTCACCGAATCGCTCGTGTGCGAGTCGTAGCCGATCGACAGATCCTGCCCGAGCACGAGCTCGAGATCGCCACCGCGCACCGACACCAGCATCGACTGATCGATGAAGGGGCTGAAGATGACGGGACCGTTGAGGATGTACTCGACGTGGTGCTTCAGGGGACGGCCGTTAACGGCGCTGAGGAGATGGTTCCACACCGGCTCGGTGACGATCAGCGCGTAGGGTCCCTCGATCATCGACTTGCGCAGCTGGGTAACCGCTGAAGCCACCCCGGGGATCATGTTGGTCATGTCCTTCCCGAAGTGCACCTCCTCATGCCCGCTTGCGTCCTTCAGGGCAGGGATACCGGTGTCGGCGAGACCCTTGTAGACGGTCTCCTCCTCGAAGCGGGCCGCCTCCCATGCCGCCCTCTCGAGCGGCTCGAGGTCGATGTCCCGGGCGCCACGCGAGATGTTGTCGAGCTCCCACAGGCTCAACTCGAAGGGTACACGCACTTCCAGCATGGGAAGCGTGCGCGTAACGCCGTAGCGGGCGCCTGATGCGGGCTGCGATCCGGGCATCTCGAGCCGTCCCGTGGGCACCGCGAAGTAATCGATCCCCTTCGGGCCGATCACGTCGGCAAACCGGCGCACCGAAAGCGTGGTCTCGAAACACTGTCGTGCCGTTGAATCTATCTCATCCCAGGCCGCCTCGGAGATGGGCGCCATTGAGCGACGAAGTATACTCACTACTCTCCTCCCCTGGATTTCAGACTGCCGATGCCGAGGTCGGAGTCCTCACTGCCACCACTCTCTCCACCTTCGGCCGCTTCCTCGATCTCGAGAAGATTGCCCTGGGTGAAGAGGTAGGTGCGCAGCGCATCGTCCCACCCGTCCATATTGCGGCGAAGCCACTCGAGTGTCATCGCCGCGTGTTCCATTTCTTCATCACGGTTGTGTTGGAGTATCTCGCGCACGGTGGGGTCGTTCGATGCAGCCATGCGCTGGTTGTACCAGTCGACCGCCTCGACCTCCTCGCGAAGGCTGTGAAGCACTCTGACCTGGTCCCGGTGCAGCGCGGATAGCTCCGCAGTAGGTTCATGATAATCGCTCATCTTGTTCTCCTTATTCGTGCCGTTGTCTTTTGAGCGTACCCGTTCAATATAATCCCGGCGACGGGCCACATGGAAGGGATAAAGCAGGAACGATTCTTAATTTCGTCGGCCCGACGCGGCCCGACGCGATCCGAGGCCCGCCCGGTGGCAACTCGGCCCGAAATTCGCTATATTGCGGGACGAACCCCACGTACACCGGGAGGTACACCATGCTGCAGGAATTGCAGGCTCCGCTCGAGGAGCTGAAAGAGAATATCCTCGACACCTGGAGGCGTCTTTGACTCCGACCGAATGACGGAGGAGATCGAGACGCTGGAACAGAAGACCGCGGCGCCGGAGTTCTGGAATGACCGCGAGAAGGCCGAGCGGACCATGTCCGAGCTCAAGCGCCTGCGCGACCGCTACGAGCCGTGGCGCGACCTCGTTGCCGAGCTCGAAGACCTGGAAGGGCTCTACAGTCTCGCCGTTGAGGAGGGCGATCCCTCCTTTGAGACCGACATCCGACGGACACTGACGGACCTTCAACGGCGCTATGAGAAGCTGCGTATCCTCGAGCTTCTCGGCGATGAGCTCGACGCGAACCCGGCCTTCCTCACCATTCACTCGGGAGCCGGCGGAACCGAAGCCTGCGACTGGGTCAGCATGCTGCTGCGAATGTACCAGCGATGGACGGAGCGGCGTGAGTTCAAGACCCGCATCCTCGACCTCCAGGAGGCCGAGGGCGGCATAAAGTCGGTGACGCTTCAGGTCGACGGAAGCTACGCCTACGGATATCTCAAGGCGGAGTCCGGCATTCATCGTCTGGTCCGCATTTCGCCCTTCGATTCCGGCGGGCGACGCCACACATCCTTTGCGTCGGTCTACGTCTCGCCCGTCATCGAGGAGGACATAGACGTCGATGTGAAGCCGGACGACATTCGCGTGGACACCTATCGTGCGAGCGGGGCCGGAGGTCAGCACGTCAACAAGACCGATTCGGCGGTACGCATCACCCATCTGGAGACCGGTATCGTGGTGCAGTGTCAGAACGAGCGCAGCCAGCACAAGAATCGTGCCACCGCGATGAAGGTCCTGAAGTCCCGGCTCTACGAGCATTATCGTGCCGAGCAGGAGCAGGAACAGCAGGAGTCGGCCATGGAGAAGAGAGATATCTCCTGGGGCAACCAGATCCGCTCCTACGTGTTCCATCCCTATAACATGGTCAAGGACCACCGAACCAGGAGGGAGGTAGGTAACGTGCAGGCGGTGATGGACGGGGATATCGACGGGTTCATCGAGGAGTACCTTCGATACATGTGGTCGCAGCGTACGGCAGACACGACGTAACTCATGTCGATCCGGGTTCTCGTTGTCGACGACCTTCCGATGATGCGCGCAGCCATCTGCAAGGCGCTGTCACACGACGCATTCCTCATCGTAGGTGAGGCGGAAAACGGCCGCGACGGCGTCCTTGCCTATGCCGAAAAGCGCCCCGATGTGGTGCTCCTCGACATCGCCATGCCGGTCATGGACGGTATCACCGCCCTCGAGAAACTGCTGGTGGTTGACCCCGCCGCGAAGGTTGTCATGTGCAGCGCTCTCGGCGAGAAGGAGATGGTGATGCAGGCGCTGCGGCGGGGGGCGCGGGAGTTCGTGGTCAAACCCTTTACCACCGAGCGTCTGGTATCGGCGGTCTCAAAAGTCGCGCGTTCACATGCATCGTAAGCGATTCCCCGCAGTCGGCCATCTCCTGTTCGTCCTGTGCGCCGGCGTGCTGTTTTCGGTGGGCGCGGCCACGGCGTCAGCCTCCGGCCGCGGCGAGTCCGACGTGGAGGTCGAGATTCCCGAGGACGATCGTGATGAGTATCTCGTCGGTTTTCAGGTCTTCTCGGGCAAGGAGCTCTCCGAGCAGAACCGACTGCTTGCCCGGACCATACCGCGCCTGTTGCGGGAGCGACTGTCGGTGTTGCCCGAGCACGAGCTCTCCGAAGCCGAGCAACGGGCCCTCGCGCGCTCACTGCTCGAGGAGGCGATCCGGAAGGCCGGTGCTGAGCTCGATGCCGCGGTGGCGGCGCGGGCGGAGCTTCGGTTCGACACCGGGAGAGAGGACGAACGCCGCCGCAGGATCGTAGCGGCCGAGGAGAAGGTAGCAGAGGCCCGGGCGAAGCTCGAGGCGGTAAAGGCGGTGGATCTCGCCCGAGTAGAAATCGCCGATCGTAAACCGATCTCCGTCGGTGAGGAAGACGCCGAGCCCTTCGACCCCGAGCGGCTCGCCGTACGCCTCGCGCGGGAGGAGGACCTCGACCTGCTGGTCAGCGGTACGCTCGAGGAGCTCGACGGGAGCATCGTGGTCGAGGTGGAAGCCTACAACCGCTTCCTCGAGAGGAGCATTTACCGGGAGAGGTTCGTCGGCGAGGCAGGGGAGAGCGACGCCCTCCTTTCTCCCATCCGGGCGGGCCTCGCGGAGGTGTTACTCGGGCGTCCCTGGGGTACCCTGTCGGTGACGACCTCCCGCGATGATACGGCGATCTACCTGGACGATCGCCTCGTGGGATTCGGCGCGGTGACCATCGACTATGCCCGCACCGGTCGGCGTGAGGTGCGGGTCTCGCGTGACGGTGTCTCCGAGCGCAGGGAAATGGTGAATGTCAGGCCTTCGCAGACCGCCGAAGTGGACGTGAGCCTGGAGGCCGTTCAGGCGGGGACGGTGCGTATCGACAGCACTCCGAGCGGGGCCGATGTATACCTGGGCTCGATCTGGCAGGGGGTGACCCCCATCACCCTCGACCGTCCCGGGGCCGCGCGGACGGTCATTCTCTCCCGGGAGGGCTTTCTCGACGAGACCGTGGTCCTCTCGGAGGAAGTCCCCGATCGGGTGAGCCGCGAGCTCGTGCCCGATCCGGGGAACTGGCCGGAGGTCGTGCAGGAGCGCCGCGACCGATTCTACCGTGCGTTCGGCTGGTTTGCCCTGTCCATTCCGGTTCCG
>JAWLDL010000248.1:0-4201 GCA_041686675.1 Spirochaetia bacterium
AGGATGTGACTTCATACCGGTGGGTCTGTCTCTCGGAGAGGCGGAACCCGAAACGGTCGAGATCGGTGTCCCGGCAGTCCTCTTCTCACGCATGGTGATCGGTCCGCTTGCAGTCGTTATCGGCTGGGTGGCCAGTGCCGGTCTCTACACCGGTTAGTAAATTCAATGGTGGAATCAGTACCATCTGATCCGCCAAGAAGGAATGCCTATGGGATTCTGGGACAAGGTAAAGAAGACGCTGGTCGGCGAAGCGCCGCCGCAGGAAGAGATGAAGCCTCCGAAGAAGGAAGAGGAGGCATCGGGTGCGGAGCAGAAAGCTGCGGCACCAAAGAAGTCCGGTGGCAGCGGCCAGTACAAGGCAGTCGTCGTGGAGAAGGGTATGCGCGGCTGGGGAGGCCCCCTGGTCATCCAGCCCGAGCCCGGCCGGGAGTTGATTTACTCCGTCACCGGTGGTGGAATCCACCCCGTGGCGCAGAAGATCGCCGACCTGACCGGCGGAAAGCCCTTCGACGGCTTCAACTCGAAGGCCGCCTTCGAGGAAATCGCCTGCGTCGTGATCGACTGCGGCGGTACCGCACGGGTCGGGGTATACCCGATGAAGGGCATTCCCACTATCGACGTGTACCCCGCGTCCCCGTCGGGACCGCTCGCAAAGCACATCAACGAGGAGAACTTCGTCTCGGGCGTGAAGCCTGAGACGGTGAAACCCCAGGAATGACTTCGCATCTGTGGGAGGGGCCGCACGTGCGGTCCCTCTGCACAGGCGCGAGGCGATAACAGAGAACCAACACTCGGACAAATAGATGGCAAAGACCAAGTACAAGACCACAGTTCTGTATCTCGGAGAGCTGGCAAGCGAGTTCATAGACGAGAGCATCATGGTGTTTTTCGGGCAGGAAGCCCCGGAGGAGCTTCATGAACACTCGGTTGTTCATGAGGAGGCGACGGGACTCGACGGAGAAGTGGAACCGGGCGATGCCGTCATCATCGACGGGCAGTCCTATCCGGTACTTGCCGTGGGTGCCGTGGCCAACAAGAACATCAAGAGCATGGGCCACCTGGTGCTGAAGTTCAACGGACTCGACACACCGGAAATGGAGGGAGATGTATGCCTCCCCGAGGTCGAGCTTCCGAAGGTGAAGCCCGGCAGCGTTCTCGAAATTCAAGGAAACTGAGATGGAAATACATAAGAAGCTACTGGACTACGAAAAGCAGGGGAAAACCATACGCGTCGGCGTCGTCGGTGCGGGACAGATGGGCGAAGGGCTCATCGCGCAGATGGAGTTCATGCACGGGATGCACGCCTTCGCCGTGGCGGACATTCGCCCCGGCGTCGCGAAGCAGGCGCTTGTCGGCGGCCGCGTGCCGGAGTCCGACATCGTGGAGACCGACGACGCAGCGAAGGCCTCACAGGCCGTTGCCGACGGCAAGCGTGTTGCTACCACCGACTTCACGATCCTCCCCCGCATCGAGGGGCTCGATATCGTCGTTGAGGCCACCGGTGTGCCGGAGATCGGCGCGAAGGTCTCCCTGCAGTCGATTCTCGCGCGCAAGCACGTGCTGCAGATGAACGTGGAGACCGACGCCACTGTCGGCTACATCCTTCGAAAGATGGCGCGCTCGGCGGGCATCATCTACACGCTCACCGCCGGTGACGAACCGGGCGCCACCATGGAGCTCGTGGACTTCACCCGCGCACTCGGCTTCGAGGTGGTCTGTGCCGGAAAGGGTAAGAACAACCCCCTCGACCGACACGCAAACCCGGACACGGTGGCCGAGAAGGCGAAGAAGCAGATGATGAATCCGAAGATGCTCGCCTCTTTCGTCGACGGCACGAAAACCATGGTTGAAATGACCTCTCTCGGAAACGGCGCCGGCCTGATTACCGACGTACGCGGTGCCCACGGCCCCGACGCGACGCCCAAGACCATACAGGACGTGTTTCAGACGAAGGCCGACGGCGGCGTATTGGAGAAGCCGGGTGTGGTTGATTACGGCATCGGCATCGCGCCCGGGGTCTTCGTGGTATTCACCACCGACCATCCAAAGATCGCCCGTGACCTCGGATATCTCAGCATGGGCCCCGGCCCCAACTGGGCACTGTACCGACCCTACCACCTTACGAGTCTGGAAACGCCCAACTCCATCGCGGCGGCCGTGCTCTCCGGTGAGACAACCATCGCAACCGATGAGCCGCCGTTGAACGAGACGGTGGCATTCGCTAAGCGGGACCTCAAGGCGGGGGAGACCATCGATGCCCTCGGCGGATTCACCGTTTACGGCATGATAGAGCGCGCCGACGTGACACAGAAGGAGGATCTTCTTCCCATCGGCCTCGCGCCCGGCACCAGACTCGTGAAGGACGTGCCGCAGGATCAGCCGGTCACGTATGCGGACGTGGAGCTGGACGAAACCGCCACCATCGTGCAGCTGCGGCGAATGCAGGACAACTCGCTTGCATAATCAGGTGCACTCTAGCCGCGTGCATCACAATTAGGAGAGACCGGATGAAAGAATTACAGGCCGAAGTGCTTCACCAGGTCGGGCTCCACGCCCGGCCTGCGGCCCGTTTCGTCAAAACGGCCAAGGGCTTCGACTCCGACATCCAGATCCGAAACGTCACGCGGGAAAGCGACCCCGTGAACGCCAAGAGTCTGGCCAAAGTTGTAAAGATCGCCGCCGCCCAGAATCACACCGTCCACATCACCGCGGACGGCTCCGATGAGGAGGCGGCGATCGAGGCGCTCAGAGACTTCCTGACCAACGTCCCGGAGGACCAAGAGTGACTACCCGAGAAGGTATTGCGGCAAGTGACGGTATCGCCATCGGCCCCGCCTTCGTGTATCGCCCGGAGATTCCTGAGACTGAGGCACGCACGGTCGAGGATCCGGAAACGGAGCAGCAACACTTCACGGAGGCCGCCGAGAAGGTCGCAGCACATCTCGACGACCTCAGAGACCACGTCTCCTCGACCATCGACGCCGAGCAGGCTGAGATCTTCGAGATGCAGCGCGAGTTCCTCGATGACCCCTCCTTCGTGGGTGATATCAGGGAGCTGATTACCTCGGAATCCATCGACGCGGTTACCGCAACGAAACGGGTCACCGAGGACCTCGTGGCGGAGTTTCAGACCATCGAGGACGAGTACTTCCTTCAGCGCGCGGACGACATACGCGACGTGAGCACTCGCCTCATCCGCAACCTTCTCGGCCTCGAAGACGCCGCGCTGTCGGAATTGCCGCAGGAGAGCATCATCGTCGCGAAGGACTTGAGCCCCTCGGACACCGCGATGATGGACGTCGAGAGGACCCTCGCCCTGTGCACGGAAACCGGCAGCGCGACATCGCACACCGCCATCATCTCGCGGAGCCTCGGTGTTCCGTCCGTCGTCGGCGTCGGGGAGCTCGAGAATCTCGAGAGCGAGCAGCAGGTTATCGTCGACGGCACCGAGGGGCGTCTCATCATCGATCCCGATGAGAAAACCCTCGAGGCCTATCGACGAAAACGAGAGGAGTGGGAAACCGAGCGGAATCGTATCATGGCGCAGGCGGCGGAGCCGGTGACAACGAAGGACGGCGTCCACGTGGAGGTCGTCGCAAACGCCGGAAGCCCCGCCGAGGCGAGGCGGGCGAAGGATCTCGGTGCCGAGGGCATCGGGCTGCTACGCACCGAGTTTCTCTTCCTCGACCGCGACACCCTCCCCGACGAGGACGAGCAGTACGAGATGTACCGCGAGGTCATAGAGCCCTTCGACGACGGGCCGGTTGTCATCCGGACGCTCGACGTCGGCGGCGATAAGAACGTCCCGTCCATCAGCATGCCGCAGGAGCAGAACCCTTTCCTCGGGCGGCGAGGCATCCGTCTGTCCCTCTCCCGGCCGGAGATGTTCCGCACTCAGCTTCGCGCGATTCTGCGGGCGGCGGTGGGACACAACGTCAAGATCATGTTTCCCCTCGTTGCTACCCTCGGAGATTTCGAAGGCGGCCGGGAGCAGGTGGAACGCGCCAAACAGGAGCTCACCGAGCGGGGGGTCGCGTTCAACGACGGCTGCGAGCTCGGCATCATGGTCGAGGTGCCTTCGGCTGCGGTGAATGCGGCGCAGTTCGCCCGTCATGTGGACTTCTTCAGCATCGGGACGAACGACCTCACGCAGTACACCCTTGCCGTGGATCGGACCAACGAGCTCGTGGCCGACCTCGCT
>JAWLDL010000249.1:0-4200 GCA_041686675.1 Spirochaetia bacterium
GAAGAAGTGATTGAGGCGTACCGCAAGTATCCCGAGCGGATTATCCCGATGGCCTTTCTGGAGTTGGGAGCGGATCCTCCCGCCATGATCGATCACCTGTATGCACAAGGCTTTCGTGCGTTCGGCGAGATATCGAAGCCACGAATCCCGTACAACGATGACGAGTGCATGGAGTACTACGCGCGGGCGGCGGCGTACGATATGCCGATGCTCATGCACACCGGTACCGTCTTCCGGATCGAGGAGGACCAGTATTTTGATGTCGATTCGAGCCGAATGAGACCTGTGTACCTTGATCGAGCGGCGCGAAAATTCCCGAACCTCAAGATCATCGGCGCACACCTCGGAAACCCGTGGTACGAAGAAGCCGCGATGGTGATGTTCTGGAATCCGAATGTCTACTTTGATCTTTCCGGCAGCATCCTGAAGCGTAAAGATGCTGCGTGGTTCAACGAGACGCTATGGTGGACTCCGGAACGAATGAAGCGCATGGCGCGTTCCGAGAACACGCACTATACTTCAGCGCTGGCCCATCCGTTCAGTCGGGTCTGTTTCGGAAGCGACGTACCCATCGAAGAGATGGAACAGGTCGTTGATGAGTACCGCAGCCTGATGGCTGATCTTCAGCTGCCGGCGGAACTCCAAGAGCGCGTTATGAGCAGGAATGCGCGGGAGATATTCGGCGTCTAGGGTACCGGGAACCGCATTGGTGTGACATATGTGTGAGGGGCAAGGAGGCGTCTATGGCTGACATGAGTAAACGGCCTTTGCAGCATTCTGCTGATATGGATTTCTCTGAGGGCGACCGCATCGCTGAGCGAGCCTCGCAGGTATTCGTTGGGAATGCTGGCTCACCAGGACGTACGAACGGGATGTTAGGCAGACCGCTCTATCTGCAGAAGGCGGAAGGGGCGTACCTGTTCGATGTCGACGGTAACAGGTACATTGACTATCATTCTTCGAGCGGCGCGACCTTTCTCGGGTATGGTCATCGACGGGTCAAAGAGGCCATGCTGGAGGCGATCGACATGGGTTACTTCTGCAACTATGAGACAGAGGCCCATGCAGAGTTCGCCGAGCTCATTTGTGACAGCGTCCCGTCTGCAGAAAGGGTTCGGTTTTCCAACACCGGCACCGAAGCCACGATGGCAGCGATACGCCTCGCGCGTGCGGTTACGGGTCGTTCGAAAGTACTCAAGTTTGAAGGCCACTTCCACGGTATGCACGAACTGGCCTGGTACAACAGTCGAAAACCGGCTACGGAGCCCAATGAGGATGGCGAGATAGAACTGGTTGCTGACACCGCTGGTGTCCCACCTGAGTTCGCTTCGACGGTGGTCGTGACACGTTTCAACGATCCGGAGTGTTTTCTGTCGTGCATGAGACGCCACAGGGGAGAGTTCGCTTGTATCATCATGGAACCTGTGATGTACAATGCGGGAGCCATCTACCCGGACTTTGATTTTGTCAGGTTGGTCCGCGAGGAAGCCACTGCAGACGGGGTAGTGCTTATCTTTGATGAGGTTCTCTCGGGTTTCCGCATGACCCTTGGTGGGGGGCAGGAATACCTGGGCGTCACGCCCGACCTGACTACGCTGGCGAAAGCACTCGGCGGCTGTGGACTACCAATCGCGGCAGTTGCCGGTAAGCGGGAAGTCATGGAAGGGCTCAACCCGGTTGGAAGAACAGTTGTGAGTGGTACATATACGGGCCACGTAATGAACGTGTATGGCGCGCTGGAGGCGATCAAGATGATGCGCGAGCCGGGTTTCTACGATCGGATCAACGCGATCGCGGAAAGGCTTTACGCGGGACTTCAGGACGTATTGTCGCTAACCGGCACGCCGGCAGTCGTTCAAGGTGTCGGTGCGCGCTTCGGCATTCATTTTGGTATAGAGGAGGGGCCCCTCTACCATTATGGTGATGTCACACGACGGTTTGACTCTGACTTCAACGCGCGTTTTGCGCTGGAAGCCCTGAAGCGTGGGCTGTATTTTCACGAATACGGTCATTCGCTTACGCCGAACCACCACGGTTTTACTGCTGCACATACCGAAGCGGACATCGATGACACATTGAATCGCGTGGAGAGCGCGTTGCGAGCCGCACAGCAGCACTCTTGAGGCCACGTCAGCAATCATGAGAAATGATTGTTCTCGTAGCCTGACATAGAACGGGAGAGGACTCCTTGGAAGACCTGTCGTCGTACTCACTCGCCGGACGGCTCTGCCTGGTTACCGGTGGAGGGACCGGGATAGGACGAGGCATCGCTTCGTCGATGGTAGCAGCCGGTGCACGGGTAATCGTCACGGGGCGACGCTCGGGACCGCTGGAGGATGTGCGGTCTGAGCTTGGTTCGGCCGTCATTCCCGCGGTCCATGATCTCTCGGATCTTGCAGCTATCCCAGAGTTTCTGGATTCACTGGAGGGACGGCACGGGCCAATCACAACGGTCGTTAACAACGCGGGGATACATCAGAAGAAAAGCAGCTTCGAAGTTTCGGATGAAGAACTCGATCAAGTGCTGCTGACGAATACACGCGCGGTTTTTGCCTTGACGCGTGAAGCGGCGCTCCGGATGTCCAGACGTGACGGCGGGACTATACAGATGATCACTTCGATGGCGGCCCTCTTCGGGATTCCGTACGTGGCAAGCTACACAATGAGCAAGGCGGCTGTCGCGGGGCTCGTACGAGAACTTGCGGTCGAGTGGGGACCGTACGGCATACGCGTTAATGCCATTGCCCCCGGATTTATCCGCACTGAGATGTCGGGAAAGGCACTGGACAATGATCCGGAGCGCAAAGTGAAAGTGCTCGGCAGGACACCAATGAATAGACTGGGAACGCCAATGGAAATCGGCACAGTCTCTGCGTTCCTTGCGTCGGATGCCGCGAGTTTCGTAAACGGGATCACGATAGCGGTCGACGGTGGTGCTGCCGTAGGTTTCTGACATTTCGCCGGAGGGAGGTGTAGCTTTTGAAGCTTGGATTTGGCCTGTACTCGCACCAACTGACTGACCGGGATTTCGCTTTTGCACGACAGTGTGGCGCGTCCCACCTTGTAGTGCATCTTGTTGACTACTTCCACGGCATTCAGGACCGTAGCCGCGACAACCAGCCCGTCGGCGGACCATCAGGTTGGGGATACGCCGGGAAGAACCGGCACCTCTGGAGCCTGGAGCACCTGACCTCGCTCACCGAACGCGTAGCCGCACACGACTTGTCGATTGTTGCCATCGAAAACTTCGACCCGGCTGATTGGTACGACGTCCTGCTTGCAGGACCTAAGCGCGAGGAGCAACTCGAGCACCTCAAAGAGCTGGTCCGGAACGTCGGACGTGCAGGGATTCCGATGATCGGCTACAACTTCAGCATTGCAGGCGTGGCATCGAGAATGAGCCGGAGCTTCGCGCGCGGTGGGGCCGAGTCCGTAGGTATGGATGGCATCGATGACACGCCCATCCCTCTCGGAATGGTGTGGAACATGATCTACGACTCGGAACTGGCGCAAGCGTCTGCTGCGTCCGGATCCTATCAGCCCGAAATCACGTCCGAAGAGCTATGGGAGCGAGAGGCCTACTTCCTGAAGGCCGTGCTCCCTGTCGCCGAAGAGGAGGGGGTAGTCCTCGCTGCGCACCCTGACGACCCGCCTGTTGAGCGAGTGCGCAGGCAGCCTCGTCTCGTTTGGCGACCTGAGCTCTACGACAGACTCCTGGACATCCGCCCCTCGTCGAGCAACAAGCTGGAGTTTTGTCTCGGCACGATTGCGGAGATGCCGGGACACGACATCTACGAGACCCTCCGACACTACCTCTCTCGAAACGCGGTGGGGTATGTGCACCTGCGAAACGTCGTGGGCCACGCCCCCGACTACAGGGAGACCTTCATCGATGACGGCGCGCTGAATATCCAGCGAGTGATGGAGATCCTCAGACAAGCGGACTACGACGGCGTAGTCGTTCCTGACCACACACCCCAGATGAGCTGCGACGCCCCGTGGCACGCCGGTATGGCATACGCGATGGGCTACATACGGGCGGGAGCAGAAGCCGCCGGCTATTCCTTCGACTGAGCGACGAGGCTCAACCGAGACGCCGATTCTGGCGGAGACGGGCAGGGGTCGTTCCGGCGATCCGACAGATCCAGCAGGGATAATCGGCTGCAGTCCCAGGGTGGATGACCTTTCCGCGGGCGTCGA
>JAWLDL010000250.1:0-4195 GCA_041686675.1 Spirochaetia bacterium
CGAGAGCGGCTGCGCACACGACCAGAACGTGAACACGACCGCGGCCAGGGCCATCAGAACGACGGCCCGGCCCCGCCGCTGTGGGCGGGGCCGGCCGTACAACGTGTATGGACCACCCATCATTCGACCACCGAGAAGCCGTGTGAGGTCGACCCGGACCGATCACCATCGGCGGTGTAGGCGATGGCATCGAGCCGGTACGTGCCGGGCGCCAGGCTCTGACCCACCGTGACCGTGTCTCCGGCAGCCAGGTAAGCTCCGTTGAGGTACCATGTGAGCGACACCGTCTCCCCGTCTGCGTTGCTCACCGCCCCCGTGACGGTCATCGAGCCGCCGAGCTGAAGGCTTGCCACTGCGCCGCTGAGGCTCACCTCGAGCGGCTCATCCAGGTCGGGATCAATCGTGATATCCGTGTCACCGGTCGGCGGATTGACGCTATTGAATGCAATTGTGCCACTGGTGGTCGCTCCCGCCGCAACACGCGTGGCCTCGGCAGCACCGGCAACGGTGGTGCCGGCGTCGAGAACCTGGACAGAGAGGGTGTAGTAGCCGGCGGCGGTGTCGACGCTCTCGTACGTCGCCTGCCCCACCCCGGAGGCGCTAAACGGAAGACTGGTGCTCGTTCCGTCGGAGGACACGAGGTTGGCCACTACCGAAGGTTCGGAGACATCGGCATCCGGCCAGGTGACGGTTACACTGAGTGTCCCCGGCCCCTCATACGGGCGCACGGCCACCGTGAGCTGAGACGTCTCCCCCGCTGAGATCACGGTCTCACCGCTCCCGCTCGCAACGTCGACACCATCCGGATTGTACCCGATCACGTCGATCGTCCAACTCCCCGTGGTCAACTCCTCGACAACGATGGCACTACCCGCTGTTGTTCGCTCGAACGAGGCGTCATCGGGTCCGGCCCCGGAGACCACGTACGAGTCGACATCCATATCGAGATCAGGCAGCAGGCTCTGCGTGCCAATTGACGCAACGTTGACCTCGAGTGACCCACCGGTGTCGTGAACCGGAAGGTGACAGGCGACAAGACTCAACACAGTAATTGCCGCGACGGCGGCCATCACAGTGCGTCCCGCCGTCCGGGCGTACCTCGCCCGTATGCTAAAAACACCATTCATGAGGAAACCTCCAACACTTGTTGTTGCGTATACCAATGCAGGAACCGTGCCAGGCAGGAATCCGCCGATGGTGAGGCTCTAACTGTTTACAAAAAAGTGACTTGGATTTGGAGGCTTACTGCGGTGTACGATTTACCTGACTACAGCCGATGACGAGAACGTAAGTCAGAGGCTCAGATATGCGGTAGCGACCACGCTCCGGGCTGCAGCGCCACGATCGCCGGAGGCGACCTCCGCACGGTCGAGCGCGTCGTAGAAGCTTTGCCACGCCGCACGCTCGTGCAGGTAGCGCGTTCTCACCTTCTCGCCGGCCGGATCCCGAAACAGCGGGCCGAGCTTACGCGCGGCGAGGCGTAGGACGCCTGCCGCCTCTTCGTCCTTTCCGGTAGCGATGAGCTGCGCGGCGTGCAGTGCAAGCCGCAACACGACCACGCTGTAACAGCGCGAGGTAACAAAACATCCTGTGAACGGATCGATCTGAGACTTCGTCCGCTCCATCCCCCAGGGCAGGATCTCGGCGTAGCGAGTGAAGTAAAACGTTCGTGCGAGGTCTCCGATGAACCGCCCGGTCCGGGCCGCGGCGATGGACTCACCGGCGAAGGCCTCCTTGTCATGTCGCATGATGAGTCCGGGCTCATGCACGTACCGTAACAGGCTGCCCTGCTCCCCGTCATAGAGCACAGACAGGATGTACGCCTGGTCCTCGGCGCGGCCGATGAAAGAGGGGGTGAAGGGGCGATAGCGCCTGAGGTGCTCCACGAGGATGCCGTTCGTTCCGCCGGTCACGTGGACCCGCTCGATGCAGCGAGTGCGCCCGTCGAGCGTACCGCCGCCGTCGGAGCGATCCGGCCCCTCGGTGCCGTAGCGCGTCATCATCTCGGCACGCGTGCTCACGGCCATGGGCAGCTTATTGAAGAACACTGCGGACTCCCCGGCCGGGATCTCCTCGGGGAAGGGCACATCGGGCGTGTATACACCGTGCTCGATGTCCTTCTCGTTTACGAGGGCGCCGGCGATCATGCCGAGCTCCACCCGGTTTCCGTCCCGATCGACCCCGCGTGCACCCCACAACGGCGTCATGAAGTGCTCGAAGGCCGAAGAGCCGGTCTGCTCGGCAAGCTCGGGCTGGGGAAACACCTGGTCGAGGTCTATCTTGAACGTCGCACGGATGTGCGGGTCGACAAAGACCTGCCAGAAGGCCGCGATCGCCTTCAGAAACGAGTAGTGTCTGCCGTACTCACCGTCCACGCCAAGGACATCCACGACCGACTGAAGCGAGTCGGCGGAGAGATAGGGCGCGAGCACCTCTTCGGCGATGCGACGGCAGTCCACCTCGGTGAAGAGGTATACATCGAGATGCGAGAACTCCCCCGCCCTCCGAATCTCCTCGGCGAGATACTCGCGTCCGACCTCGTGAAGGCCGTCGTGAGTGACGGATAGACTGAGAACGACCGTGAGCCGGGACTCCGGGTCGACCCCTCGGTGTTCCTTTTCCCAGGCAACGGCGTCATTCAGACCTCGTAGCCCGTAGATCGCCTCGTTGTTTTCGGGCGGAGTTCCGATGTGGATAGGGTGATCGTAGAAGTAGCGCTGCTCCTCGTCGAAGGCACGTCGGATGCCGGATTTCACACCGGCACCATGGGGCAGCGCGTCGATTTCCTCGCGGGTGTGGGGCACGGTCAGAAGAACGTTCGACGTGACGAGGAGCTCACGCACCGGGGCGGTCAGCGGCCTCTCGTTGAGCTCCCGGAGCTCGACGACGCGGCGGGCACGCAGCTCCTGAATAGCCTCTTCGGTCCGGCCGACAAGGCGGGCGCCCTCGGGAAAGAACACCTGCCACAGAAGATCACGGGCTTCCGCGTCCCATCCCCTCACGCGGCCGGACCGAACAGCTTCGGCAGCTTCCGCGAGAGCGGCACGCCACACCGAGTCGGATTCCCGAAGGTCGGAAAGCTCGGACATGGCGCGCGCCGCAGCAGTTTCGAGAAACGCATCCACCTCGTCGCTCGCGTCCGTTGCTCCGTCGTCGCTTCGGCCGGCGAGGCGCCCGGCGAGCCTCGCCAGTCGCCTCGCGGTATTCGTATCGCCGAGCCGGCGAAAGTCCACGCCGCCGAGGGGCGCTCGCCTCTCGGAGCCCGACACCTCGGAGCCGAACAGAATTGCGTCGAGCACCGTGTGTATGGAATCGCTCACCAAAACCTCCCCGCGTCGTGGCTTCGGAGCATCATAACACGGAACTTACCCTTGCGAAGCTGCTTCCGACTCGCTAGGCTATCTCGAATGGAAATGGTGCATGATTTCCGCGATATATCACCGTGGGTAGCCGAAGGCTATATTCTGTCCCTGCCCGGAAGCGTACGCGAGCCACAGGGATTCTCCGGTCCGGGCTGGCATATTTCGATCGAAGAACTTCCTGACGTCGATGTCGGCAGTTTGCGATTCAGACAGATCAGGTTGACGCTTTCAGGAGCTCACGACGTTGTCGAGCAGGTGTGGGAGCAGCTGGGACCGAACTTTTACAGGGGTGGCGCCTGAGAGCGGGCGTCACGGAGGAGGGAGAGCCCTCCTCCATGACTGTATCGTGTCACTCAGACGGCCGCGGCTGCTGCAGGGCGACCGGATCAGCGTCGTCCTGGCCCGGCTCCTCCTCGGACGTATGCTCGATCGCGAGCATCTGTCCATTGTCGTTTACCGTGAAGAAGCCAATGGAAGATTCGAGCTGCTCGGCCTGGCTCGAGAGCTCCTCGGCCATGCTCGACATCTCCTCCGACTGTGAGGCGTTCTGCTGTGTTACCTGATCGAGCTCGGCGATTGCCTTGCTGATCTGCTGACTGCCGGAACGCTGCTCGGTGCTGCCTGCGCTGATTTCCTGTACGAGCTCGGCCGTCCTGCGGATGTCGGGCACGAGCGCATCGAGCACAGAGCCGGCGCTCTCGGCGACCTCCACACTGCTGGAGGAAACCTCGCTGATTTCGGAGGCCGCCCGCTGGCTTCGCTCGGCAAGCTTGCGAACCTCGCTTGCGACAACGGCAAAACCCTTGCCCTGCTCACCCGCCCGCGCGGCCTCG
>JAWLDL010000251.1:0-4189 GCA_041686675.1 Spirochaetia bacterium
GGTTCCGCAGACCGCGCCCTTTTCTTCCTGCACACCGCGCACCGGCTCGTAGAGCTCACTTTCGCTAACGCGCTTCTCCTGCAGATGACGCAGGCGCTCGGCGAGCAGGACCGCGGAGTGCAGCGATGCCTGGACGAAGAGGATGAACTCCTCGCCGCCGTAGCGTACGGCGCGGTCATGGGTGCCGCGACTGTTTTCGCTGATGCTGCGCGCAACATCCTGGAGAATGGTATCGCCTTTCTGATGACCGAGGTTGTCGTTGATCCACTTGAAGTGGTCAATGTCGAGCATGATGAGCGCAGTTTCGCGCTCTCTGCGTTGTGCCTCCTCGAAGGCTTTCGGGAGCTCCCGAATGAAGAAGGTCTTGTTTTTGAGGCCGGTCAGCCCGTCGGTGTACTCCGCTTCCAGCTGCTCCGTGAGGCGGATCTGCAGCCGCTTCTCCGTCGAACTGCCGGGACTTTCCCTCTCCTGTTTCCACGCATCGGCCTCGGCTTCGCCCGGGAGCACCACCCGTTCTCCGGCCGCTCTGAGAAAGCTGCTCTCGTCGTTGGTCAGATAGGCATACATATCTGCGACGCCGCGGAGGACGTCGAAGAAGAACAGCTGTGACAACCGCGGGAGGCGGGCGGGCTCCGTGCCGTACTTGGCCTCGATGTAGCGCTTGACCTGGCGCGCGGCCGGGCGGGCTTCCGGACTGCGCGTGCCGTGGGTCTCGAGATCCACGACGTCTTCCTTGCCGAGGCCTTCGTAGAGGCGTTTGCCGAGAGGATCGGTTCGAGTGAGCAGGTCCTGATTCAGGTCCTCCGCGATCTCCGTAAGCTCGTTCTGAAGCTCCCCTGCGAGCTCGTACACCCGCGGTCCACGAATGCCCGTGCCCGCCGCCGGACCGAGAACATGGCCGTAATCCCGGATCAACAGATTTCGGAGCTGGTTGATCTCCTCCTCGAGGCTTCGGGCCATCGCGCTGCTTCGAAAGTCGTGTGCGCGGGCGGAGTCCTCCATCCCTTTGCGGTAGTTGGTCAGCGCGCGCAGATAGCGGTCAAAGAGCTCGGCGTAGACCGCCTGCCATCCGCCGAGGGTGTCCCGCAACCGGTCGGCGATGCCGTCGCGACCCGTGAGCGTCTCGAGTGCCTGTGGTCGTATCGACCCGGCGAGGTCGTCGACGATTCGGTGGAGGACGAGCAGGGGCTGAGCGGGATCCGAAGCGGCAACGGACTCGATGTTCTGCATGTGGTGTGAGAAGGGCAGACGTTGCGCGTAGACGTTTGCATCGAAGTAGGGCAGGAGGTAGGGCATACGCTCCAGGTTGTCGAGGCCCGAGTTCGGAAAGAGGACCGAGAGCACTCCGAGGATGCCAGCGAATCTGCTGGAAAACTCCTCGCTCTTCTCCATCTCGAGCCACTCGAGCTCGCGCTTCTGCTTTTCGGCAAGCTCCGTCTCCCGTCGTTTCGTCTCCGCCTCGTAGAACGTTCCGGGGTCGAGTACTTCCTCGGGCCGAAGGGATGCGAAGTCGAGCAGGGCCGCCCACTTGTCCTCCGAGGTATCCGCGAGCTCGTAGAATCTGCCAACCCCCTTGAGGGCGATCGGGTAGAGCTCGGTGCGGAATCTGGAGAGGTTGTCGATGGCGATACGAAGGACCGCCTCGGCGTCATCGAGCCGGGCCGCCGGTGCCGCACGATAGGCCAATGCCACATCCCGGGCAAGGACGAAGATCTCCGCGGTCTTGCTCGGAGAGACCCGCTGGGTGCGAAGGGATATGCGGAAGACCTCGCGGGCAACGCGCGCAAGCTCGCCGGCTGTGACCCGACGTCCGCGCTGGAGGTTGAGCTCGAGGTACCGCAGTGCCGTGCGGGTTTCCCGGCTTATCTCGAAGAAGGTCTCGAGATACTCGGCGGCCAGCGGGTCGCGGCGCCGAAGGGCCTCGGAGACCGCGCGCGAAGTCTCCTCATGCCCCGGGCGCGCGAGAAAGGTTCCGGAGGCGGCACGGAGTGCCTCGAGTGTCTCGCGGAGGCTGTACTCGTAGGGGTTACCGCTTCGGGCGGTGGAGGGACGGGCGAGGTAGCGCAGCAACCGGGGGCTCACATAGTCGGGCACGTCCGCGCGGAAGAGGGTGAGAAAATCGTTCACGCGTTCGCGGATCCCGACTGCGAGGAGCCTGTTTCGGTGGGCCCAGCGGTTCACTCTCCGGCGGAGGTCGGGCGAGACCACCGGAAACCAGTCCTGACTGCGTCGATTCTGTCTTCGTGAGGGCGACGAGGAAGAGTCGGTGTCCCGGCGCAAGGCCTCGACGCTTGCCCCACGATCACCGCCTGCCGAGCCGGCGCTACCTTCCTCGGCTCGTCGTTGCGCATGGCGCCGCTCCTCGAGGCGGTTGCGCTGCCGGATGCGATGCATCTCTCGCTCGACACGGGCACGGGCGGCTTCTTCGCCGTAGCCCTTGTCCCTGAGTTTGCGGTATACCTGATCTATCTCGTCAGCGGGAGTGCCTTCGGCAAGCAACCGTCGGTACAGGCCGTCATCGGCGGGATTCTGGTCCTGGGTCATCTCTGCCTCACAATGTAGCAATTATTCGAAAAAAAACCACGGGGTATCGTCGTGCTTGACGCCCACGGCCCCGACTCCATAGGCTGAAGGCATCGATTGAATCCGACAGGGAGCAGGTAAAGATGCGAATCGCAGTAACCAGTGACATACATGACAATCTCGGGAATCTCGAACGAGCGCTCACCAGTATCCGCGAACGCGGGCTCGAGGCGATGCTCTTTCTCGGCGACTTCTGCGCACCGTTCACGCTGAAACAGATGGGCGATGGGTTTTCGGGGCCCGTGCATGCGGTGTTCGGCAATAACGACGGTGACCAGTTTCTCCTCTCACAGATTGCCGGTGGGTTGGCTCACGTGACCCTCTATGCGCATCTCGCCGAGATCGAGATCGGCGGCCGGCAGATCGCCCTCAATCATTACCCGGATGTCGCCCGGCGCCTGGCCCAGAGCGGCGCCTACGACGCGGTCTTCAGCGGCCACGACCACACACGAAACATCCAGACCCTCGGTACCACCCTGTGGGCAAACCCCGGAGAGATCATGGGCCGCTTCGGTGACCCGAGCTACGGCATCTACGACACCGAGACCAACGGTTTCGAGCACGTCGAGCTTTCGTAGCGGCTGCAATCGACGCGCTGTACACGCTACCCCCCCATCCCGGCCGCGGAGCCGCGTGGCCCCGTGACCTCTTTCCTCACCAACACGCTCCTCGATACCCGGACTTTTTCGTGCGTCGGTCTTGACCTCCAGGCCGGCCGACGATATATTACAAAGTAATACTTTCGAGGTGTCACCATGAAGCAGAGCAGAAAAGAAGAAGTAATCACCTTCAAAGTCGACGAGTCGCTTTCCGAGGCGATGTCCGGCATCCGCAACCGAAGCGAGTTCATCCGCCGTGCCATCCTCTCGGCGCTCGACAGTACCTGTCCCCTTTGTCAGGGAACCGGCATTCTCACGCCGAGCCAGCGAGAACACTGGCATGAGTTCGAAGAGCACCACCACGTCGAGCAGTGCGATACCTGCCACGAGGCGCACCTCGTCTGCGACATCGAACAGTAGCACGCGCTCGGGTGGACGAACAAATTGGAGGAGGACAGCGATGGGGAGAGTTCGAGGGATTCTGTTTGCAGGCGTCATGTGGACGCTCATTGCCGCACCGGGCTTCACCGGCGGCCAGGCTGAAGAGACCGGTGCGGGTACCGCCGATGGAACCGCGGAGGGGGACGCCGGCATCGAGGTGTTTGTGAGTATCCAGCCTCAGAAGTACTTCGTCGAGCGAGTCGCGGGGAGCGATGCGCAGGTCTCGGTAATGGTCCCGCCGGGGAAAGAGCCGCACAGCTACGAGCCGACCCCCCGGCAGGTGTCGCGGCTGAGCGAGGCTGACGTCTACTTCCGCATCGGTGTTCCCTTCGAGGAAGCCTTCATACCACGCATCGCGCGGAGCCTCGAGGATCTCGAAATCGTTGACACCACTGAGGACATAACCCTCCGCCGTCTCGATGCGCATGATCATGGCGCGGACGATGCGCACGAAGAAGAGGGGCACGAGAGCGACCACGGGTACAGCGACCACGAGGACGAGGAGGCCGAGGGCGCCCTCGATCCGCATGTGTGGCTCGGCCCGCTGCAGGTGAAGAAAATCGCCG
>JAWLDL010000252.1:0-4184 GCA_041686675.1 Spirochaetia bacterium
ATGGCTAGTAAGCTGTACGTAGGAAATCTTAACTTTCAAACCCAGGAGCATGAGCTCCGCGACCTCTTCAGCCAGCATGGCGAAGTGCTGTCCGCTAATGTGATCAGCGATCGGGAAACCGGCCGCTCCCGCGGCTTCGGCTTCGTCGAGATGGCGACCGAAGAGGGAGCGCGTGCTGCTGAGAGCGCACTCGACGGTCAGGACTTTGACGGTCGTCAGCTCAAGGTAAACGAAGCAAAGCCCCGTAACGACCGCCGCTAAGCGACGCCGTTACACGGTTTAGACCACACACAGAAGACGGACGGACCGCAGATTGCGGCTCCGCCCGTCTTTTTTTATGCGCGCGAATGCGTTATTCTCTCTGTAGTTGACTGTTTAAATGAGGATAACGCCTATGTCGAAGTCGAAATCTTCCAAGCCCCGGCAGGGATCTCCGGACACCCAGGCGAGAAAGCGTGAGGAGAAGGCCCGGCGGCAGCAACGCCGCAGGCGGAATCGTATCCTGAGTATCGTCGCGGTTCTCGTGGTCGTTGCAGCGGCCGGCGGCTGGGGATTATACGCCTACAACCAGGGCGAGGAGCGCATCCGCGACCTCACCGCCGTGGGAAGCGGGGTGCCCGCCGTTGTGCAGGTGCACGATGCAACCTGCCCCGTATGCAGCGAGCTCCGCGCCAACGTCGAAAGCATCGAGGGCGGCTATTCCGACGACGAGCTCCTCATCCGCATCGCAGACGTGCGCACCGACGAGGGCGTTGCCTTCGCCGCCCGCCACACCACGGCACGACGCGCGACGCTTCTGTTTCTCGATACCGAGGGTGAGCTCGTCGATGAGCGAAGCGGCGCGATACCTCCCGAGGACCTCAGGCTGCTCTTCAGCCGTCATATTGACGGTGAGCTCTGAGGCCTACCCCCGGCGTGCGGCCGCCACTCGCGGGCTACCCCGCCGCGCGCCGCTCGGCCAGCGCCTCGTAGAGCTCGAGGGTCTTTTTCGCGATGGCGCGCCAGCTGAATTGCTCCTCGGCCCGTCTGCGTCCCGCCTCGCCCATGCGCCGGGCAAGCGAGCGGTCGCCGGCGATCCGGTTTATGCCGGCGGCGAGGCCGTGGGAGAAGGCCTCAGGTTCTTTCGGGCTGAAGGTGCCCGGCTCGAGCTCGAGATCGACGAGGATGCCGGTCTCCTCCGGCACCACGACTTCCGGGATTCCCCCCACACGAGAGGCCACCACCGGCGTTTCGCAGGCCATGGCCTCGAGATTTATGATCCCGAAGGGCTCGTAGACCGATGGGCATGCGAAGACCCTCGCGTGGGAGTAGAACTGGATGACATCCGGCCGGCTCACCATCTCGTCGACCCACGTGATGCCCGCCCGCCGTTCCCGCGCCCGGGCCACGTGTTCGGTCATCTCTCGCGCGATGTGCTCGGTGTCCGGTGCACCGGCGAGGAGCACGACCTGGATCCGGGGGTCGATATCGGGAATCGCGTCCACGAGATGGATGATGCCCTTCTGCCGCGTGATGCGGCCCACGAAGAGCACGAAGGGCCTCGCCGGGTCGACCCCGTAGCGCTCGAGGGCGTCAGTCTCCTCGGTGGGCCGGTACTCGTCGAGGTCGATGCCGTTGTGGATGACGTGGGTCTTGGTTTCGGCGGCTCCGAAGTGGTCGAAGACGTCGTTTCGCGTCTCGCGTGATACGGCGATGACCGCGTCGGCGCCCTGGATCGCGGTGCGCTCCATCCAGCTGCTGAGATGATAGGCAGGGCCGAGCTGCTCCGCCTTCCAGGGGCGAAGGGGCTCGAGCGAGTGGGTGGTGAGCACAAACGGGATGTCCCAGAGCTTTCCGGCGAGGAGCCCTCCCATCTGTGTGTACCAGGTGTGACAGTGAACCACGTCGGCATCGAGGGTGTCCTTGGCCATGGCGAGACTTCGGGAAAAGGCGCCGAGCGCGCCGGTGAAGCGCGAGTCGGTGTTGTGTGACATCTCCTCCCAGGGCTGGTATCCGCGCACGGTGAGGTTGCCCTCGGTGTAGCTCTGCTCACCGAAGCAGCGGACCTCCACCGCGACGAGCTCCGCGAGCGCGCGGCTGAGATACTCCACGTGCACGCCGGCCCCGCCGTAGACATGCGGCGGGTATTCGTTCGTAAACAGCGCAACCTTGTTGATGCTCATGTCTCAAGAGCATAAACCCGAATCCCGCATTCCTACAGTGAAATCTGAGGTCGACATCTTGCCACCGCACAGGGGTGCGTGAACAATAGGCGTATGCCCGGCATCCCCAGCGAGCTCCCGAGCCCCGAAATTCGGCGCGGCAGGCGCCTCGTCCGTCGCTTCGCTACCCTGAACGGGGTCTCGGTCGTGCTGTTGATGGACAGCATGCTCATCCTCTACGCCATCCGAAACGGCGTGGGAGACTCCGCTCTCGCAGCGCTCGCCTCGTTCATCCACCTCACCATGCCGCTGATGATCGTCGGCAAGCACCTCACCGCCCGCATCGGTGCGGCGCGCACCTGGGGGCTCGGCTGGGTGCTCCGGAATTTCTCGGTCCTGATCCTGGTGATCGCACCGTTCCTCCCCGCCGGCGCGCCGCAGTGGGCCCGGACCGCCATCATCCTTGCCGGCGGCTTCGGATTCGCTGCTTTTCGGGCGATCGGACTCGTCGGCAATTCTCCCCTCATCGGTGAAATCACGACCCTCGCCGACCGCGGACGCTTCATCTCAGGAAACTGGGTGCGCGCGACGACCGCGCAGTTATTGACGCTGGTCGTGGTTATCATCGTTCTCAACCGCGTGCCGCGGACGTGGGTGTTTCAGATGCTCATCGGCTTCGGCGGCGGGCTCGGGATGTACGTCGGCTCGGTGCTCGCCGGTGTCCCGGAGTCCAGCGTCCCGCGACATTCGGCGCGCAAGCCGATCGCCGAGGTGCTCTCCCGGGTGTGGCAGCTGCCGCCCATGCGCAAGACCCTCTACGCATGGGCAAGCGGCATCGCGGCCTTCACCGTGGTGATTCCATTCGCCGTCATCACCGTCAAAAACGGCTACGGGCTCTCCGACTACGAAGCGTTGAGCCTCTCCCTTCTCACCCTCTCCGGAGGGATGCTCGCAAGCATCGTGAACAGCATCATTGCCGACCGCGTGGGGCCGCGCCCGCTCATCATCATCTATGTTTCGGTCCTCGCGCTGGTGGCACTCTACTGGGCCATGGCCCCTGCCGAGCTCTATCTCATACCGACGCTTCTGGCTTTCTTCCTCGCCGGCTACAGCAAGTTCGGAGTCATCGTCGTGATCAACCACTACTTTCTGAGCATCGTCGAGGGTGGTGACCGTGTGGGAAGCGCCATGGTGATGCGTATTGTCTCCGGCGCTGTGGCCGGCCTCATCGGAGCGGTCATCGGGGGCGGCATCCTCGGGCTGCTGCATAGCCTCGGGTTCGAGGGGATGGACATCTACCGTACCTACTTCCGCATTGCCGCGCTGGGGCTGCTGGCCCTGATACCCGTGGTGCGTCGCCTCGACCGCCTGGAGGAATGGCCGGTTCGTGACGCGGTGCTGCTGCTCCTTCGTCCGTGGCGCATTCTGCGGATGCGGCGTGAGGGGTAGGACGACCTTGTCGCTTCGCACTCGCTGCGATACAATTATTATAGTGGCTATCAAGAATGCACCTTCGCGAACTGCCACGAGCCGGAGTGATGCAGGGGCATCGTCTCTTCCGGTGTTCCGGAAGTTCAGCTTCGGCGGCAACGAAATCATCGTGGTCAGTGCGCCCGCCGGCGGGTTGGACGCTGGGAGTCGGTGTGCCGGCGGACCGGACGGCGGCGGGCGGGACGGCGCAGACCTCAGCGCAGCCGAGCGCGCGATTTTCGAGCTCATCCGCGAAGGGCACTCGGACGCCGGGATCGCGAAGCTTCGGGGCACCGCCCCGCGAACCGTACACAAACAGGTTCATTCCATTTATCGAAAGCTCGGCGTCTCCTGCAGAAACGAATTACTCGCAAGGTACTGACCCGTGAGCGCCGATGTTGATCCGGCAGCACTCGATGTCGTGTATCGTCTCGACCTCGACGAAGACCGCTGGCTCCGGGCGATCGCGCACGCGGTATGGGAGGTCCTCGATGAGCTTCCCGGGGTGCTGGTCCTGGAGGTCGACTGCTGCGACGATGCCGCCGCGCGACCCCGGGTTATCCGCGCTCACTG
>JAWLDL010000253.1:0-4159 GCA_041686675.1 Spirochaetia bacterium
GGTCATGTGAACCCGGCAAAAGGTGGCAGTAGCGTGATCTCTGTTCTACCGACTGAAGTCTATCCTCGGCGTTTAGGAGGCGAACAGCACATCGGCCACGTCGGCATGATTGCAGATGGATATCCCCCGCACCTGGGTCTGTCTCGGACCGCTGTATACGAGGGCGGCTCCCGCGGGGCTTCCGTACAGGTGGCGGAAGCGTTCCAGCTGAGTAAGCATTTCGGGGCTGAATGTTGCTGCGGCCTTGATCTCGATCGCGAAGGGGCGGCGCTGGAATTCGCGGATCAGGTCCACTTCGAGGCCGGACTTGTCGCGATAGAAGTGTACCCGGGGCTCGAGGCCGCGATTGTGGGCCGCCTTGAACGCCTCAACGACAACGAGATTCTCATAGATATTGCCGAGAAGCGGGTCACGCGCCGCCTGGGCGGGTGTCTCGATCTGGAGGAGCCACGCCAGCAGACCCGGCTCGGTGAAGTAGAGTTTCGGTGTTTTGACCAGGCGCTTCCCGAGGTTTTCGTGATAGGGGGTGACCCGCAGCACGAGGAAAGAAGCCTCCAGAGCACTCAACCAATCACCGAGAGTTGTCGACGTTACTCCCACATCGTTACTCAGGGCTGAGAGGTTGATGAGCTGGCCTACGCGTCCCGCCAGAAGTCGCATGAACGCTTCGAAACGGCTCAGATCGCGGACGTTGATGAGCTGCCGAAGATCCCGCTCGACGTAGGTCGCGAAATAGGCACTGTAAAGCTCCCCAGGCCGGAGCGCAGCGTCGTAGAGCCGCGGGAGGAACCCGTTTACCAACAGATCGTCCCTCGACGCCGATATCTCTGCCGTCGCCAGTTCTTCCATCGACAGTGGGAGAAGTTGATGTACACTTGTGCGTCCTGCCAGCGACTGCGAAATAGCTTCACCCAATAGCGGTTGGTTGCTCCCGGTGAGAACGAACTGTCCCGGGCTGTTCTCTCGATCGGCGAATGCCTGAACCCAGGACAACAAGTCCGGCAGGCGCTGGACCTCATCGAGAATGATGTTCTCAGTACCGTCCCGCAGCAGGCTGCGCGGATCCTCGGCTGCGAGCGCGCGCGTGTCAGGTCTCTCCAGGTTCACGTAGACGTAATCCGGAAAAAGGGCACGAACGAGTGTCGTCTTTCCCGATTGCCGTGGGCCGACTACGGTTACAACAGGAAAGCGCTCAGCCGCATCCGCTATCACCGATGCGATAACCCTCGCAATCATACTAACACTGTAGTGGAGGCTGTGCCAAATTTCAAGTTTAATTTGAACTTTGACACGAGATGCCGGTTTCAAAGAGTCTCTCAAACGGAAAACCTCATAGAAAGTCGACGGCGCCGGAAACCGCTGCTGCCGGTGAATGCTGCCGCACCGTACATCACGGATGTGTGGGTGGAGTGGGTAGATGCTAGCAAGTTTCCGGTCAAGATCGTCTACTACTCGACCAACGATTCAGCCAGGTAGCCGGCCGGAGCTATGTGGGTACCCGACCAGGTATCGATCTACGAGGGCGGCGTCGAACACCGGCCGTCGAGTTTCGAGGACGACGATCAAGTGCCGCGGAGGTAGCCGACGTCGAAGACATCCCAGGGCATGTTCGACGGAAGCAGGCGACAGATCGAAGTCGAGCACCATCCGAGCGGCGGACCTACCACGACGGGGAGGATCTATACGGCGCCGCCGGAGAGTTTCACGCGGACTGGGCCTGGCATCCGAAGGCCATCTCTCCCGGCGAGCGCATTGATGCGCCGCGCACCCCCCGCCACTCCTCCTCTGTGGGGGAGCACGTCAGACCGGCATCGCCGAGCTCGACGAGCTCGGAGGCTGTCAGGTCCTGAAGACGGCTACACAGCCATTATCGATTCATGGCAAGATGGCGCTTCTTGGTTGAGGTAAAAAAATGAGTACGCTACTGCTGGTCGAAGACGAGGCAATCATCGCCCTCGGCGAGAAACGGATACTCGAACGCAACGGATTCGAGGTGCGCACCGTTCATTCAGGGGAAAAGGCGATCTCTGCAGTGGCGGAGAACCCGGATATCGATCTGATTCTTATGGATATCGATCTCGGTGAGGGGATCGACGGTCCGGAGGCGGCGCAGCGGATTCTTGCATCGCATGACATTCCGATCGTGTTTCTAACCTCCCATACCGAGCCCGAATACGTCGACAGGGTTAAAGAGATCACGGGATATGGATACGTCGTGAAGGACTCCGGCGAGTTCGTGCTCGTGGAGTCCATTGAAATGGCCCTCAAGCTGTGCGAAGCGCACCGGCGCACCACCGACGAGAAGGAGCGCTACCGCTCCATAATCGAGAACACCAACGACGCGCTGTTCGTTCACGATTTCGACGGTATCATTACTGATGTAAACGGGCGCGCAGCCAGACTCTTTGGCTACTCCGAACGCGAGCTCATCGGAATGTCGCTTGAACGCCTTCACAACCCGGCTGCGACTGAGCAGTTGCGCTCGCTGCTCGCCCAAGGCCACTCGCAAGATCGCTTCGTCATCGAGCAGGAGATGGTCACGAGGGATGGTCAGCGGATTCCCGTGGAGGTGAGTGCGGTCATTAGCTCTCGTGATGGAAACGGCGAGGTTCAGGCTTTCGTACGGGACATGCGGTTGCGCAAAGACGCTGAGAGCGCATTCAACGCGGTCTACGATCAGACCGAAGAAGCCATCGCCATGTGGGACCGCGACTACCGGGTCGTGCACATCAATGGGGCGGCTGCTCGCGGACTCGGCAGCGAGCCCTCCAGGCTTCGAGGTTTGAGCCTCTACGATATTCATCCGAAGGAATCGGCGGATCAAGCTGCGGCAGGTATGCGCACGGTGTTTGAGACGGCGCGCTCGCGCACGGCGGAGTGGCATAGCCGGTTGCACGGAGAAGACAGATGGTATTACGTCCACAGCGAGCCCACCATCGACGAGTCCGGCCAGGTTAGCCACGTAACGACGTTCAGCCACGATATCACCGCGTTCAAGCACGCACAGGAGAACTACCGCCTGATTGCGGAGCACGCGCACGACGTTGTGGCAGTTTTCGATGGCTCCTTTACGCCAATCTATCTCAGCCCGTCGACAGAGCGCCTCTTCGGGTACTCGTTGGACGACGTTTCCGAGCGCGGCCTCTTCAGCCTGATTCACGAAGACGATGTCGACGAGCTCAGGGAGTTCATTTTCGAATCGCATGCACGCATGGAGACCTCGGGCTCATACCAGGTTCGCATCGTCGATAAGCGCGGAGCGACCAAGTGGGTGGCTGTCTCCGCTACTCGACTTTTCGGTGATGACGGTCGCGTGCAGCGAGTCGTCCTCACGGCACACGATATCACCGCTCAGAAACAGATGGAGCTTGCCCTCCGTCGCGCCAACGCTCGACTCGAGGCGACCCTCGACGCGCTGCCCGATTTGTTCTTCGAGTTGGACGGGGAGCTGCGATTCCGCACGTTCTACGCACCGAATCACGACGAGCTCTACGTTCCGCCGCGGGAGTTCGTCGGCAAGACCGTTCACGAGGTGCTTCCACCGGAGGTGGCGCGGAAGCTCGAGGAAGCCGTTGACCTGGCGACGGCTGACAGGTCGCCGCATGCGTTCGACTACTCGTTGCCTGACGAGGAGCGGGACCGGTTCTTTCGGGCATCGATTACCGCGCGAGGAGACCAGGGGGAGACGATTGCAGTCGTAATCGTACATGAGGTGACAGATCTCGTAGACGCACAGCGGCGCCTCCAGTCCGCTCTTGCGCGAAACGGGCGTATGCTTCGCGAAATGCATCATCGCGTCAAGAATAACCTGTCGCTCGTCTCCTCCCTGATAAGCCTCAAAGACGACGCAGTTTCGGAGGTGGATCTATCGGATCTTCACAGCCAGGTGGAGGCAGTGCGATTTGTCCACGAGCAGCTGCAGTCGGTCGAGGATAACGACCGTATTGATTTTCGGGCTTATGTTCACGATCTGTTGTCGCAGCTGCTGACGTCTTCGCCCTACGGCCCCGTGGATCTGGACATCGGGCAGGTGGAGCCCACGCATATCGAAAGTAAGATCGCCGTACCGCTGGGGCTCATCCTGAACGAGATCGCCGCCAACGCGGTGAAGCACGCCTTCAACGGGGCCGACGTGAGGCGTTTCGCCGTGAGGTTTTCT
>JAWLDL010000254.1:0-4157 GCA_041686675.1 Spirochaetia bacterium
AGCGCGGCGAGCTTGATGCGCGTTACCTCGCTTCCGGCTACCGACACGCCGAGAATCATCGCCCCGACGAGGCTTCCCACGTAGGACTCGAAGAGGTCGGCCCCCATGCCGGCAACATCGCCGACATTGTCGCCGACGTTATCCGCGATCGTGGCGGGGTTTCGCGGATCGTCCTCCGGGATGCCGGCCTCGACCTTGCCGACGAGGTCGGCACCGACGTCGGCAGCCTTCGTGTAGATACCGCCGCCGACCCGCGCGAAGAGGGCAATCGAAGACGCTCCGAGAGAAAAGCCCGAAAGAATGGGAAACACCGTCACGTCGAGAATGGAGCTCGTGAAACCGAATACCGCAGCCGACGCGGCAAGCACGGCGAAGATACCGGCGAGGGCGAGGCCGACCACGCTCATACCCATGACGCTGCCGCCGGAGAAGGAGACCTGCAGGGCCTTGTCGAGGCTTTCCTGCGCCGCGTGGGTCGTGCGGGAGTTGCTCTGTGTGGCCACTTTCATGCCGATGTAGCCGGCAAGGCCGGAGGTACCTGCCCCGAGGGCGAAGGCAACCGACTGAAACCGAAGCGCCCCCTCGTTCGCAAACGCGAGGAACGCCGCCACGATGATCACGAAGGGGATGAGCACCCGGTACTCGCGGGACAGGAAGGCCATCGCCCCTTCGTAGACGTATCCACCGATGCGTTTCAGCTCCTCACTCTCGACCGGTTGTCGGTAGATCCATCGCGTGCGAACGGCGGCATAGATCAGTGCAACGAAACTTCCGGCAAGTGCTACTCCCAATGCGATGACGAACATGTCTTAGATACCTCTGTTTCTGTCGGCGGCCGATTCGGTGTTCACCCGCGCTATTCTATCGGGCGCGTGTCGGAATGACAACAAAAATGCTCAGAGCCGGCGCAGCCGACGCGTGACGGGAAGCAGGTAGAGGGCGGCACAGAGCAGGGCAAGGACTGCGAACCCCGCAGCCTGGGCCGCCGGCACCGACTGAGCCGCCTGCGCGGCTGCTTCGCCGGCGGGGCCGGACAGATACACGCGCGTTGCCCAGTAGGAGGCGAGGGGCCAGCCCGCGGGGCGGGCTGCGGGTGGCAGCACGAGCACAAGGGGACCGACGAAGAGAAACCCCACGAGCTTCCAGACCGCAAGCCCCTCGACCTTGTCCGTTGCAAGGGTCGCGAGAAGCAGCGCCGAAACCGGCGCAAGCGGTGCCGCCGCTGCCGCCGCGAGAAGCAGGGCGACAGGATCCGGTCGGTGCAGCCCCGCAAGCGGTACGACGATGAGTGCGCCGGCGACAGCGAGCAGGGCCGGAAAGAGCAACCGCGATGTGAGATAGCCTGCCCGCCCGATCGGGGTGACCGCCATGGCCGAGAGGATACCCTCGTCCCGATCCTCGAGGATCGAGAACCCCGTCACACCGCCGGCAAAGAGGCCCGGCAGCTGCAGCAGAAAGGCCGAAATCACCGGATAGTACTCGCTCAGGCGGAACGCCGCCGGGTCGATCACCTCGGCGAGGGCTGCGTCCGCCGCGGGCGCGCCCACCCGAAACACCAGGGCCACGACGAACGGCAGAAACGCCATCAGCCGGAGGAAGGGATCACGAAGAAGAATGCGGAGCGAGAGCCGTCCCACGGTCGTGGCCGGCATCATAATCGCTCCCCGAGGATGTGGCGAGCGAACCGCCGCCGCGCCCACGCCCCAGCTGCAACGCAGGCGGCCGGGAGCACGACAGCCGCGTAGAGCATCTCCGCGGGGCTCTGCGGCAGACCGCCGAGGCCCGCCTCGAGCAGTCGAATCGAGGCGCGGGTGGGCACGAGCCACAGGAGCCCGCTTTCGAGCCCGAGAAACCGAAGGGCCGGGAGCATGGGGATGACCGCGACGGGTATCGTCGCAAGCAGATAGCCGTTCACCGTCCGCACCCGCGCAACGACCGCGAGGCCGAGCATGATGAAAAGCACGGATGTCGCGACGACGCCGAGGACGAGGGGAACGGGACGGAGCTGAAGGCCGCTCGCGAGGGCGACCACGAGCGAGGTGGCGGTCGCGAGCGCGGTGAGGCTCACCGCCTTTGACAGGAGATACTCGGTCAGCCTCAGCGGCGTGACGAACGCCGCGGTGAGACTCCCCTGCTGCTTTTCGAGCAGGACGAGCCCCCCGACAAAGAAGGCGCCGAGGGTTGCGGGGTCGGTGAAGATGAGGGTGGCGGCCACCGCGCGCAGCGTTTCGGGGCCTGCCACGCGGGCAAGCTGGTGGAGCGCGACGGCATAGATGGCGGTGACGACTGCGTACGCGGCGTAGAAGCCGTGACGCAGCTGCAGGCGCAGATCCGTGAGACAAACCGCTTTGAGGCGGAGCGCTGAGGTTTTCACCGGTCCTCCGTGAGCCCGCGCCCGGTAACGCTCAGAAAGACGTCCTCGAGGCTCGCTTCGAGACTGTGTATCGACTCCACCGGCCGCGAGCGCAGAAGCGAGAGGAACTCCTCGTTCTCGCCTGCCGTCTCGAGCGGAAACTCCGACGCACCGAGGTGCCCGTCCTCGCGATACTCCACGCGCACACGCCGGCTTCCGTGGGCAAGCTTCAGCACTTTCGGCTCCTCGATGACACTCACCGCGCCGTCGACGATGAATCCCACGCGGTCGCAGAGCTGGTCTGCGACCGTCATGTTGTGCGTGGTAATGAAGACGGTGGCCCCCGCCTCGCGCTTCTCTCGAATAAGGTCCTTCACCCGGGCCGCCGTCCCCGGATCGAGACCGGCGGTCGGCTCGTCGAGAAACACCAGGGTGGGATTGTTCACGAAGGCACGCGCAAGACCGAGCCGGGAGCGCATCCCCTTGGACAGGCGCTCGGCGCGCTCGTCGGCCGCGTCGGCAATCCCGACCGCCTCGAGAAGCTCCATCGGCGTCGCCACCGGCCCGTGGTAGAGGCGCGCGAAGAACTCGAGGTTCTCCCGGGCGGTGAGCTTTCCGAACACGTTCGGCACCTCGAAGCCCACGCCGAGGCGCTCATAGATCTCGCGTCCGCTTCGACGTACATCGTGGCCGCCCACGAGAGCGGCGCCGCCGAAATCCTTGAGCACTCCGGTGAGCACCTTTTGCGTGGTGCTCTTCCCGGCGCCAGAGGGACCGAGAAACCCGAAGATCTCGCCCTCCTCGACTGCGAACGACACGCCGCCCACCGCGTCGCGGCCGGCGCCGGGGTAACGGACACGCAGATCGGTCACATCCACCATCTTCATCTCGACTCTCCTCTCAGCTTCGATGACCACTCGTATGCGCGCTTCGGGTTCCGGCCCGGCCTGCTCCCGCGCCTCGTCGATTGTTCACGTACTCTCATGGCCCCGTCAAGCTATTTGGCGGTACTTTCTAACTCGCCGGCGGTACGGTACAATTTGCACGACCAAAGGAGGAAGAGATGCTTCTCGATGAGTTCGACCCACTCTCCGACGATATGGTATCGGTGCTCGACAACGACGGGCGCGTGACGCGCAAGGGCTGGAAGCAGCCGGTCTCCGACGAGGAGGCAGTCGAGGCGCTGAAGCAGATGCTGCTCGCCAGACAGGCGGATACCATGTCCGTATCCTACCAACGCCAGGGCCGCATGTTCACATATCCCCCCAACCTCGGCCAGGAGGCCATCCAGGTCGCTGCCGGTATGCTCCTGCGAGAAGACGACTGGCTGGTGCCCGCGTTTCGCGAGCTCGGCATGTGGCTTGCCAAGGGTGTCACGCTGAAGGAGCTGTTTCTCTACTGGCGCGGACACGAGGATGCCTCCCGCTTCGAGCACGCCACGAACGCGCTGCCGCTGTCGGTGCCCGTTGCCAGCCAGCTAACGCATGGTACCGGTATCGGATTCGCTGTGAAGAAGCGGGGAACTGATCAGGTCGTGTGCGCCTGTGTCGGGGACGGAGGAACGTCGGAGGGCGATTTTCACGAGGGCCTGAACTTCGCCGGCGTGTGGCAGGTTCCGGTCGTGTTTCTCGTGCAGAACAATCAGTTCGCGATTTCGGTACCGTCGCACAGCCAGACGGCGTCCCGCAATATCGCGGCGAAGGGGAGCGCCTACGGCATGCCCGGCATACAGGTGGACGGCAACGATTTCTTTGCCTCCTACGAGGTCATGAAAGAGGCCTTCGACCACGCCCGTGCCGGCAAG
>JAWLDL010000255.1:0-4155 GCA_041686675.1 Spirochaetia bacterium
GACAAGGATGTGTTCCGCCTCGGCGGCGATGAGTTCACCATCCTCCTGCCCTACGTGGCGCGCCCGGAGGACGCCGGAGTGGTTGCTTCTCGTATCATAGAATCGGTGGTGGAGCCCTTTACCGTGGAGCAGCACGGCCCGGTGACCGATATCCGGATGGGAGTGAGCATCGGCATCGCGTTGGTTCCCGACGACGGGCGCGACCGCTCCACGGTGCTGCGGAACGCCGACACGGCCATGTACAGCGCCAAGGAGCGTGGCAACACCTACATGTTTTTCGCGCGGGACATGAACAGCAAGGCGATGAACCGGCTGCTGCTCGAGGACGGGGTGCGGCGGGCGCTGCGGAACAACGATTTCGAGCTCTACTATCAGCCGATCAACGACGAGTCGGGACGCATGCTCGGGATCGAGGCGCTGCTGCGCCTGGAGCAGGAGGACGGAAGTATCATCCTGCCGGACGACTTCATCCCCGTGGCCGAGGAAACACGCCTCATCATCGAGCTCGGACGCTGGGTGCTCGATCGCGCATGCATGCAGATCGCACATCTGCACCGCACCGGCCACCCCGAGCTCTTCGTCTCGGTGAATATATCACCGGTGCAGCTCGAGCGCGACGATCTCCATTACGTTGTACATGAGAGTCTCGAGCGCGCGGGGGTTGAAGCGCGGCATCTCATCCTCGAGCTCACCGAAACCACAATCATGCGGGATGCCGAAGATGCGATCCGCCGGATGAAGATGCTCGTCGAGCACAATCCCGGCCTGCGCATCGCCATCGATGACTTCGGTACCGGCTACTCCTCTCTGAGCTATCTCACGCGATTCCCCGTAGACTCCCTGAAGATAGACAAGGGCTTCGTCATCAACATGGATGAGGAGCACAACTCGAAGATCATAAACAGCATCGTGAGTCTCGGAAAATCCCTCGGGATGACCGTGATCGCCGAGGGTGTCGAGCAGGGCCGCCATCTCGAGTACCTGCGGGAGAAGGCCTGCACGCGATACCAGGGCTACTATTTCAGCATGCCCCTGCCGTTCTCTCGGCTCACCGAATACGTGCGGGAGCACGGCTGAAGCGGGCGGGCGCCCGCCCGGGGTGTGGCCGCCGCACCCCGGCGACGCGAGGCGCCGCGCGTGGTATACTGACACAGACATGGAATTGTTCAGCACCAGGCGAGAGTCCCCCGAAGAGTTCTGGCGACGAACGGAAGAGGAACTCGGCGAGACCGTCGAAGTCTACACGATCGGCAAGTGCCTCGAAGGCTGTGGCGCCGGTGAGAGCGAGGTCTGGGGCCTGTTCTTCGTCACCGAGCGGGCGCTCTATTTCCGGCACTTCCCCTCGTCGAACTGGCTCACGGCGATGATGCAGAGCGCAACCGACCCGACCTCGCCACGGGAAGGCATCTATTTCTCAATACCCCTCAGCGATATCTCCGGGGTTGAAGTCGAGCGCGAGCCCTCCCTGCTGCGGAGGGTTCTCCGCTACTCGCCACCCCGCATCAGACTCCTCTACCGCGACACCCGCAACGTGGAAACCGTGATGCGCTTCGTGCCCGAGGCGAAGCTCGAGGAAATGCACGCCCGTCTCGCCGCCGAATAACGCATTTTGCATCACGTCGGTCGCCCCGTCTCGCGGTTTTGTTTCCTTTTGACACAGTAGTAGGGTCGCAGATCACCACAGTGCGCGAGCGGCCCACATTCGACCCATTCCGCCACGGGCCCGGGTGCTCCGAAGGTCCGGTAAGTCTCTTCAATACAATGGTTTAATAGTTTTCGAGGAGTTGGCACGGAAGCTGCTACATTACTGGTGAAACATGAACATGAACGTGAAACCCATAGCAGGAAGGAGGGCGTTATGAACTTGACCAGTTGGAGACGGGGAATCGATCCGGTCGGCGAGCTCGACCGCCTTCAGAACGAAATCAACCGGCTGTTCGACTACGACTACGGGGCGAACGGCGGACTGCTCGACCGCGCGGTCTCTCCGGCGCTCGACGTGGTGGAAGATGACAACACGTTTACCGTGTACATGGACCTCCCGGGTGTAGAGGAGAAGAACGTCGATGTATCCATCGCGTCGAATGTGCTCACTATCAAGGGCACCAAAGAACTGCCCGAGCTCGGGGAGGACGTGAAGGTCTACCGCCGGGAAGAGTGGGAAGGCAGTTTCCAGCGCACGCTGTCCCTGCCCCACAGCGTCGACACGCAGAAGGTGCAGGCGAAGATGAAGAACGGCGTGCTGACGGTCACGCTGCCCAAGCGTGAGGAAACCAAACCGAAGCAGATCAAGGTCGACGTTTCGAAATAGGGGGGCGAATATGGCAAAGCAGGAAATGGAAACCAGAAACAGCGTACGCCCGGTCGGTAACATGTGCTGGGAAGCGGACGGAAGCGTCATGCTTCGCCTCGATATGCCGGGCGTGGACAAGGACAATGTGGACATCCGGATCGAGGATGACCAGCTCGTCATCCACGGATCGCGGCCGGCCGAGAGCGAAGACCGCCACTACGTGCTGCGGGAGCGCCGCCGGGGCGACTTCCACCAGGTCTTCACTCTCGATCAGACGATCGACCGGGAGAAAATCGACGCCTCGATGGACAAGGGCGTGCTGACACTCACCCTGCATCTGCAGGAAGAGGTGAAACCCCGCAAGATCGAGGTCACGGCGGGCTGACGTGATGCGCGACGCGTGCGGCATCGCGCTCGCGCGAGACAATTTCAGCTGAGCGATACCACGCAGGCGGGGACCGGATGGGTCCCCGCCAGGCGTTTTCAGATAGATTCAGATAGATATGGATACAGACGAACATACATTGGGAGGACATCTATGGCTACGTCCAACAAGATAATCGGTATAGACCTCGGGACGACGAACTCCGTCGTTGCCGTCATGGAAGGCGGCGATCCCGTGGTCATTCAGAACGCGGAAGGTAACCGCACGACGCCGTCGGTTGTCGCCTACACGAACAAAGGCGAGCGCCTCGTAGGCCAGCCGGCGCGCAACCAGATGATCACCAACCCCGACAGCACGGTGTACTCGATCAAGCGATTCATGGGTCGCCGCTTCCACGAAGTGGACCGTGAGCGCGAGATCGTGCCGTTCGAGGTCGATGAAGGCCCCAACGGTGACGTACGGGTCAAGGTCGGCGACAAGCAGTTCTCGCCGCCTGAGATCTCGGCGGCGGTGCTTCAGAAGATGAAGCAGACCGCGGAGGACTATCTCGGCGAGGAGATCGAGCAGGCGGTCATCACGGTGCCGGCCTACTTCAACGACTCGCAGCGCCAGGCCACCAAGGACGCCGGGCGGATTGCCGGTCTCGAGGTGAAGCGTATCGTAAACGAGCCCACCGCGGCGGCGCTGTCCTACGGGTTCGGCAAGAACAACAACGAGCAGAAGATCGCCGTGTACGACCTCGGTGGTGGTACCTTCGATATCTCCATCCTCGAGCTCGGCGACAACGTATTCGAGGTGCGCTCCACCAACGGAGACACCCACCTCGGTGGTGACAACTTCGACCAGAAGATCATCGAGTGGCTCGTGGAGCAGTTCAAGGGCGACTACGGCATCGATCTCGGTCAGGACCGAATGGCCCTTCAGCGGCTCAAGGAAGGCGCGGAGAACGCGAAGAAGGAGCTCTCGAGCTCCCAGAGCACGGACATCAACCTGCCCTTCATTACCGCGGATCAGTCGGGTCCGAAGCACCTGAACTATAACCTCACGCGCGCGAAGTTCGAGCAGCTCATCGGGGATCTCGTCGAGAAGACCCGCGAGCCCTGCAAGAGCGCGCTGAAGGACGCCGGTGTCGAGCCGGGCGACATCGATGCGGTCATCCTCGTCGGCGGCTCGACCCGCATTCCGATGGTGCAGAAGCTCGTCACCGAGCTCTTCGGCCGGGAGCCCTACAAGGGCGTGAATCCGGACGAGGTCGTGGCGATGGGCGCCGCAATTCAGGCGGGCGTTCTCGGCGGTGACGTCAACGACGTGCTGCTGCTCGACGTGACCCCGCTCTCCCTCGGTATCGAGACCCTCGGTGGCGTGTTCACCAAGCTCATCGAGCGAAACACCACCATTCCGACCAAGAAGAGCCAGATCTTCTCCACCGCGGAGGACAACCAGACCGCGGTGACCGTCAGGGTCTACCAGGGTGAGC
>JAWLDL010000256.1:0-4137 GCA_041686675.1 Spirochaetia bacterium
CGTCATCATCTGGGGCGCCGCGGCCCTTCTTGTAGCCGAGCACGCTCAGATCCGCGGAGGTGTCCGCGACCTCCTGGATGCGGGCGTCCACGTTTCCGCATGTAAGGCCTGTGCGGATCAGCTCGAGGTCACCTCGACCCTCGAGGCCGCGGGAGTCGAGATGAAGTACTGGGGCGAAGGGCTCACCGAGCTTCTCAAACAGGATGCCAGGCTCCTGACCGTCTGAGCCGTACAGCGCGGCGATTTCCGCTTGCGCGACGCTTGGCGGAGAAGTACACTCTCGGTGATTGCAATTAGTGAAAAATGGTGGAGGACGCTATGAAACGGGCTCTGATTCTTGCGATAGTACTTCTGGTGAGTGCAGTGCTCTCGGTTCAGGCACAGGACATCAGCGTGCAGGCCGGCGGCAAGGCGGGGCTGAACTTCGGGTGGTTCAGTGGTGATGACTGGAGCGACGGACTTGATGCGCTCGACGGCAATAACGGCGTCGGCGTCGGCCTTACGCTGGGCGGTTTCCTGGAGCTCGGGTTCTCGGAGCAGTTCGCCGCACAGCCGGAAATCCTGTTCTTCACTCAGAAGGGCAAGGCGAAATACGAAGGCGCGGATGGGGACGACGCGACCTCAGTGACCCGTATCAATTCGATTCAGATCCCGCTTCTTGCCAAAGCCCTTTTCCCCATCGACGAGGGTACGTTGTACGGCATACTCGGGCCGAGCGTTTTCCTGGCCGTGGGCGACGCGAAGACGACGGTGAACGTTGACGGCGACAAGGACAGCTTCACCGATGCCCCCGACAACCGCCTCCTCTTCGGCCTCGCGCTCGGCGCGGGCTACGAGTATCCGGTCGATCCGGGAGTGCTCATCGGCGAGCTTCGCTACACACGGGTACTTTCGCGGTTCGAGAACAACTCTGACGTGTTCGGGAACTCCCTGAGCCTGCTCGTGGGCTACGGGATTCCGATCGAATAGGGCGATCCGGGCCGCGGTCTGCTGCGCCGTGAACATTGGCCATCTGCTGCCGGCCGCCGGCCTACCCGGTCGACGGCCCCCGAGCCTCCCCGGCGCATCGCGCCGGGGAGGGCACCCGCCTCAGCGGCCGCGGGACTGCGCTTTCTGTGCCTGTGCCGTGCCGGGCATCAGTACGGGGTGGGTAACGTAGGGCTCCTCGAGGCGCGCGATATCTTCGTCACTGAGCTCCACGTCGACGGCGGCGATGGCCTCCTCGAGGTGCTTCATCTTCGTGGCGCCGATAATCGGGGCGCTCACCGCCGGGTTATGCATGAGCCAGGCGAGGGCGATCTGCGCCGAGCTCACCCCCTTGTCCTTCGCAACGGCCTGCGCAGCCTCCAGCACGTCGAAGTCGCTGTCGGCGAAGTACATATCCTGCGCGATCGAATCGCTCTTGCTTCGTGCGGTCTGCCCGCCTTTGTCGCGGGTGCGTGAGCCGGCGAGAAAACCCCGTGCCTGGGGGCTCCACGGGATGAGCCCCACGCCCTGATCCTCGCAGAAGGGGATCATCTCCCGCTCTTCCTCGCGATAGATCAGGTTGTAGTGGTTCTGCATGGTGACGAAGCGGCTGAGGCCCCCGAGATCGGCGGTGTACTGGGCCTTGGCAAACTGCCACGCGGCCATGCTCGATGCGCCGATGTAGCGGGCCTTGCCGGCCTTTACCACGTCATCGAGGGCTTCCATCGTCTCTTCGATCGGCGTGTCGGGGTCGAAGCGGTGGATCTGGTAGAGATCGACGAAATCGGTGTCGAGCCGCTTCAGCGAAGCATCGATTGAATCCATGATGTGCTTTCGCGACAGACCCTTCCCGTTGGGGTGGTCGTCGATCGGAAAGTAGACCTTGGTCGCTATGACGACTTCGTCCCGCTTGGCGTACTCTTTGAGCGCTTTGCCCACGACTCGCTCGCTTTCGCCCTTCGAGTACATGTCGGCGGTATCAAAGAAGTTGATTCCCGCCTCCACCGCGCGACGGAAGAACGGCATGCTGTCTTCCTCGGTGAGTACCCACTCGCGCCACTCGGGCGTTCCATAGCTCATGCACCCGAGACAGATGCGCGAGACCTTCGTACCGGTCGAACCAAGGCGTGTGTATTCCATTCACTGCTCCCTTTTCTGGCTTTCGTTTTCTGGCTGTGGTTTGCAGCTCTGCGCGTGCTTGATAACTGGCTGTGCCTACGGTTGCGCGTAGAGGCCGATAATTTCCGCCTCGGCGAGCACGTGGCCCTTCATGGCCTGCTCGAGATCTGTCCGCGAGCTCCCCTCCGGAAGGCCGAGGGTTGTGGCGAGGGCGTAGACCCGGAAGAAGTAGCGGTGCGTGCCCGAGGGCGGGCAGGGACCGCCGTAGGCGGGCTTCCCGAAATCGGTGAGGCCCTGTGTGCCGGGCGCGCTGTTCTCCGCGATTTCGGTGGTCGGCTCGATATCCCAGATGAGCCAGTGGAGAAACGTCTTTCCGGGCGCATCGGGGTCATCCACAATGATTGCCATGCTCTGCGTGCCCGGAGGGATGTCTTCGATCCGCAGGGGCGGATTGATGTCCTGCCCGTTGCATGTGTATTTGGCCGGAACTCTCTCGTTATGTTCGAATGCTGGACTGGTAATATGCATGATACCCTCCTCTCGGGCCTCTCGGGTCGGGCTGCTTCTCGTCCTGCAGCCCTATGGTTGCTCCTCCATTCTAGTATGCAAACATCAGCTGGTAAAGACAAACCCTCGGCAGTTGACAGCGAGCCGCGGGAAGGCCGCACCGAACTGCGCTAACCGTTTTGGACTATTCATTGCAGCGCCCGGTATTAGTAGCCTCAAAGATGAGAGGGGGCCGCGTAAATGATCGTACTGGTACAAATCCTGACTGCTTTTCTCATGGCTGTCGTCCTGACCGTCATCGTGACGGTGGTATTCCGCAGGCACCGCCATACCGTGGATGCCGTCGTGTTCTTTCTCGTGATCTTTCTGACGAGCTGGGGCGGTGGATTGTGGCTGCGACCATATGGACCCACGGTATACGGGGTGTACTGGTTCCCGTTCCTGGTGGTCGCCTTCATCGTCAGTCTGATTCTTATCACCTTCATCCCGCACAGACCCCCGGAAAGCACTGAGGAGGCGCGAGAGCAGATCGAGCGGCGACGGACGCTGGAGAGTGTGTTCAGTGTCTTTCTCCTGATCCTCCTCGTCGTACTCATTCTCGCAGTCGTATTCGGCTACGCCGCGGCGTAGCCCGCAAAAGGAGTCCGTATGTTTACCGTTCTCGGCATCCTCATTCTGGCAGTTGGCACGCTGCCGCTGTTACGTACCCTGAAGAACTCGGGCAGCATGGAGCAGAAGACGCTCACGACGAGACTGATCAGGGGGGCTCTCGTCTTCCTCGGCACGATCGTGCTGCTGATTCTCATAAACGTCTTCTTCCACATCTACTCCGAACACCTGTGGTTCGGCAGCCTCGGCCAGGAGAGTCGCTTCTGGACGGAGATCTTCACGAAGATCATTCTCTTTGCTGTCGGCTTCGTCATTGCCTTTGCGTTTCTGTTCTGGAACCTCAAATCCGCGGCCGGTAAGGTGGAGGGGGAGTCCCGAAGTCTTATAGCCTTCCCCGCTTCGATCCTGCTTGCTGCCATCATGGGCTCCTGGGCCCTCGGGCTGTGGGAGAACGTACTTCTGTTCATCAATCAGACGACGGCGCAGACCACCGACCCGGTGTTCAACCGCCCGGTGAACTTCTACCTCTTCTCGCTTTCGTTCTACCAGGCAGCGGTAAGCTGGCTCATTTTTCTGCTGGTGGCGGCGGCAGCCGGCGTGATCCTCACCGCGACACTGCGCTACTCGCGCGCGCGCGGGTTCGGCTCTTCGTCGACGAATGCCATATTGCACACGGGCGGACTCCGGCGACAGGTCGTTGGCCTGGCGGGTCTCTTCCTGCTTGCGCTCGCCTGGAACGCCTATCTCAGCGTCTTCGAGCTTATGTATTCAGAAGCCGGCGTCGTCACAGGCGCAGGCTGGAGCGACATCAACATTCGCGTGCCGGCATACTACGTTACCCTGGCAATCTACGCCGTGGCCGGCGTCACACTGCTTGTCGCGGGTTTCAGTAAGCGCGTTGAGCGGAAGGTGCTGATGCTCGAGGCGGGCGAGTCA
>JAWLDL010000257.1:0-4130 GCA_041686675.1 Spirochaetia bacterium
CACCTTCATCGCGACCGCGCTCAGGCGCTTTTTCTCGGAGTTCGACCGCGCGGGCTCGTAGAAGCCCGTAGAAGCCGAGGGACTCACAGAAGGCGAGGGGAACGCCCATGCCACGCCGCGACAAGCCTGACCACTACGCACAGCACGCAAAGAAAAACGGCTATAAGGCACGCTCGGTATACAAGCTTCAGGAAATCGACGAGAAGCTCCGCATTCTCTCCGGCGCACGACGGATTCTCGACGTCGGCGCAGCGCCGGGGAGCTGGACGCAGTACGCCCTCGAGCGCATGAGCCGGGCCGGGACCGTGGTGGCCGTAGACCTGAAGCCCGTCGAGCTCCCGCCCTCGGACTCGCTTCGCACCATCGAGGGGGACGTCACCGATGAGGCGGTGCGCGATGAGTTGCGCAAGATCGGTCCGTTCGACGTCATCCTCTCCGATGCAGCTCCCTCGACTACGGGCAACCGAACCCTCGACAGCGCACGCTCGGCAGAGCTCGTCGAGATCGTCCTGGAGCTCTCAGATGAGCTCCTCGCGCCCGGTGGCCACATGGTGGCAAAGCTCTTCCAGGGCGGTGACGAGAAGACGCTTCTGGAGACGGCACGGGCGCGCTTCCGAAGCGCCCGTATCCAGCGACCGAAGGCGTCGAGAAGTGATTCCTTCGAAGTGTTCATCGTTGGCGTCGACCACAGACGGGGGCCGGCATGAGCGAGCGCGAGGTCATCGGCCGCACGCCGAAGCCGAATACGGTGGACACGCTGTCCCGGGAACTTGCGGCACTGGGGGTCGAGCCGGGCATGGTGCTTCTCGTTCACTCCTCGCTCAGCGCTCTCGGCTGGACGATAAGCGGCGCGGTCACGGTTGTACTCGCGCTTGAAGCGGCAGTGCGCGAGTACGGCACCATCATCATGCCCACGCAATCCGGGGATTTGTCCGATCCCGCGGAGTGGGAGCACCCGCCGGTGCCGAAGGCGTGGTGGGAGACGATCCGGCGGGAAATGCCTGCCTTTCATCCCGACATGACACCATCTCGGGGTATGGGGGTCATCCCTGAGTGCTTCAGAACGCAGCCGGGCGTCGTTCGAAGCCTCCATCCCCACGACAGCTTCGCCGCCTGGGGCGAGCGTGCTATCGAGATCTGCTCCGACCACGAGCTCGATTTCGGGCTCGGGGAGGGCTCGCCACTTCGTCGCATCTATGACCTCGACGGATGGGTTCTGCTTCTCGGCTGCGGCTTCGAGTCCAACACGTCCTTCCACCTCGCCGAGTACCGGGCGGAGTACGGCCGCAAAGAGATCGTGTGGCGGTACGCTCCGCTCGAGATCACCGGGCATCGCCGCTGGAAACAGTTTCGTGACGTTAACATCGACAGCGACGACTTCGTTGAGCTCGGCCGGAGCTTTCGAAAGCACGCCACCTCCGAGATTCGGGAAGGCAGAGTGGGAGGAGCGACCGCTCTTCTCTTTCCTCAGCGCGCCTGCGTCGATTACGCGGTGCGCTGGCTGCCCCGGAACCGCGCCACGTAGCGGGTGCCGCCGCCGCGCCCCGGCCCCGGCGGCGACCCGGGGCGTCGGCTGAGGCGCGGGCCGGAGCGCCGCCCCCGGCCACGGCGCCGCCCGGGGCTTAGATTTTCTCCTCAATTTACGCTACATTCGACAGACGATGCACGATTTCGCGCCCGACGACATCGGCCGAACCGGAAAACTTTTGCGCCTCGCGCTTTCCCTCACCGCGGGTGTACTTCTGCTTGTGGGGTGCGCATCCATCGTCACCCGGCCGTTCGGGGGAGGTTCCGCCGGTGCGGGGGGCACGGGCGCCGCCGCGGCCCGCCCGCACGCGCAGGAGGTCCGCAGCGATGATCTCTCAGCCGTACAACAACGAGTGGTCGAGAGCGCGAGCGGCCTCGTCGGCGCTCGGAGCCTGCGGATAAACGGGCGAGAGTTCCGCTACGACTGTACGGGGACCATCCTCGCCGCCTATTACGGGGCGGGAATCGATCTCGAGGCGGAGTTCAGCGCCTACACGGGAAACGGCGTGGCCCGCCTTTTCAAGCTTGCCGCTGCGCACGAGCTCGTCTACACCGGGGATTCGCCGAGCCCGGGGGATGTGATCTTCTGGGACAACACCTACGACCGAAACGGCGACGGGGCGTGGAATGATCCCCTGACCCATGCCGGTGTCGTTATTCGCACCTACGCGGACGGCAGCGTGGACTATGTGCACCACAACTACCGCGAGGGCATCGTCGTCGCCCGAATGAGCCTCGCCTCCCCGGATCTTCATCAGTCCGAAGCGCAGCTCGTGAACTCACCCATGCGCATGAAAAGCCATCGCCACATGAACCCGTCGCGGTGGCTCGCCAGTCATCTGTATCGTTCGACGGGGATGCTCTACGAGCTCTAGGATCGGCCGCCTGCCGTAGCCGCGGCGTTCAGTAGTCGCGCTCGAGCAGACGGCGGGCGGTGGACACCAGTGTGTCGCGCACCTCGCCCTCGGGCAGGTGCTCGGCCTCGCGAAGTGCGCGCTCGGTGTAGATGCGGGCGAGCGCCCGGGCCCTCGTAAGACCGCCGCGCTCCTCCACTGCCGCCACCACCGCCGCAACGTCCGGTGAATCCGCCGCCAGAATCCACCAAAGCTTCCGATCCTCGTCCCGGTCGAGGGCAAGGATAACGGGTGCGGTGAGAATACCCTGCTTTAGATCGTTACCAGCGGGCTTCCCGAGTCGATTCCTGTCACCGGTGAGGTCCAGGATGTCGTCGATGATCTGAAAGCCCATGCCGATGTCGTACCCCATGCGTCGAAGCCTGCGGAGGTCGGCCGCGCCGACATCATGCTCGCTCGCGCCGACGTGGAAGCTCAGCGCGAACAGAAGCGCCGTCTTGCCGGCGATACGCCGCAGATAGGCGCGCAGGGATACCTCGTCGGGACCCGACGCCTCGGCCTCCACGATCTCCGCTTCGCAGATACGCGACACACCCGAAGAGATCACCTGCGCATTCTCCATCGTCCCGTAACCCGCGACAAGAGAGAAACAGGTGCTGAACAGGTAATCACCCATCAGCGCCGCGTCCCGGCTACCGTAGAGACGATGAAGCGCGGCCCCGCCCCGGCGTTCGTCCGCGTCATCGACGATGTCGTCGTGGACGAGGGTCGCCAGATGCAGGATCTCCACCGCCGCGGCCATCCGGTAGATCTTATCGGGCAACTCCCGCGTAGGTCCGAAGGCTCGCCCGCCGGTTCGGAAAAGACCGCGCGAACCGCTGCGCCGCAGACGAGCGGCGAGCACCACGAAGGCGGGGCGCAGCATCTTGCCTCGTCGGCTCACGAGCTCGCTCAGCGCATCCCGAAGGCGCGGGGAGGCCGACTGCACGCTGTCGTGAACGATCTGCGCCACCCGGGCGAGGTCCCGTTCCACCGCCGGGTAATCATTCCAGAAGGGATTGGATATTCCGTCGAAAAAAGCCGGCTGAGGGTCACCCAGCCGGCTTGCCGTACTGCTTTTCACCCTTATTCTCAGGTACTAGTTCTTGATGCGGGGCTCACCGGTATAGAGGTACAACTTGTGCGCAACGCTTCGCCGGTTCCACCAGCGCTTGAGCGCCGGCATCACCCAGTGGTCGAGACCAAGGCCACGCCCGGCTCCACCGAGCATCACGAGGGAGGCAAAGATGTACCACAGAAGCTCCGGCGCACCCCAACCGGATGCGATGAACATCAGTGAAAGAATGATCGAGACACCCGCGGCAAGGAACGTGAACAGTCCGCCCACGAGCGCAAGGCCGATGGCCACCTCCGCGAGCACGACACCTGACTGCAGCAGGAACGCAAGCAGCGGGGAGGCGCTGAGGATGTTCTCCGCGAACCAGGTGTATGGGGCGATAGCCTCAATGAGCGGCTCGGCCCACTCGGAGGCCTGTTCGGCCGCACCCTCACCGTTTTCCCACGCCGGGGACGCGCTCGAGCCCCCGTCGGCCTGCACGGTGTGAATCAGGGAGTCCGCGCCGTCGGCTGCCTCGGCTGCCGAATCACCCGCACCGTCGAGGCCGTCGAAGAGGCCGGAATCCTCACCTTCCCACTCGGGGCTCGCACCGGAGTCGCCGTCGGTACCGCCGTTGTCGCCGTTGCCGCCGC
>JAWLDL010000258.1:0-4121 GCA_041686675.1 Spirochaetia bacterium
CTGTTGAGATCCTGGCGACTCTGCAGCGACGCGTCGATGACGGCATTCACGCCGAGGTGCTGTGCTTTGGAGGCCTCGTCCGCGTCGAAGGATTCGCTGACGAGCAGGACGAAGATGATACGATCCCGCGCGTAGCTGTTTCTGAGAAACATCAGGAAGGTCTTCCAGTGACGCGGAAAATCAACAGCGCTGAAGATCACCACATCCGGGGCAACCTCATCGAGGTTGTCCATCCCCTTGAGGGGACTCCAGTACTGAATGATTTCCACCTGATGCGGACGAAACTCGCGCGCGATGCGGTCCTGCAGTTCATCCGACTCGGTTATCAGTAGTAGCTTCATTCGGTGCCCACGTTCGTCACGCTGTAGTCGTAGATCTCCCAGTATTCGTTTTCACGCCGCACAAAGTACGTGTATTCCTTGATCTCGGTGAAGTTATCGTAACGAAAACGCAGCAGGGCTACCACCCGTCCTTCGGTCGAAGTGTAGCTTGTGCGGACGATCTCGTAACTGTCGGGCACCACATTTATCGTGTCCTCGACGGTCTGCTGCTGCAGCTGTTCACGAAACTCCTGCACCTCCCGCCGTCGCTCTTCCTCCGAGAGTCTCAGATAGCGACGCTCTCGCGCGGGGTTGGCCCGCAGAAGGCTCTCTACGTCGAGGTAGAGAAGGAAGCGGTTCCACTGGCCCCGCTGACGCGAGCTCAGCATGTAGTCCACGACCTCATCGGGCGGCATGTCCACGCGCCGGAGTGCCTCGCCCGTCTCTGCATCGAGGGCAGCCTCGGCCGCATCCATACCCGCCGCGGACGGCCGCACCGAGAGCATAAGCCTGTCGGAGGCAAGCGGCGCGGAGCCGTCGCTTGTGACGAGGTCGGGAAAAAAGCGGGCGCGGACGACGTACATGCCGGCGCCGGGAATATCCACGTACTCGGCGACGTTCTCGGTGAACGCGTACTCCTCACCGGGGGCAAGACTCACTTCCCGGTAGAATACCTGTTGATTGGAGGCACGTTCCCTGCTAAATTCCTCGGAAGCATCGAGTTGCATGTTCGCAAGGGTTCGCACGTCGAAATTGATGTTAAACATGCGGTTTTGGGCGAGCCTGAACCGATAGGTGTCGGGCGACTCGTTCCTGATCATCATTTTGACGATGATGTCGTCACCGGGGAAATAGATCGACTTGTCGTAATACCGGATGGATAGATCCACATCCTGGGTAAATCCGGCCGTACTTCCCGCGAACAGAATAATGCTTACAAGGATGAGCAATTTGGTCTTCACAGACGCATCTCCAGCTCAGTTTATTACATTTTCGGAATAATACATGATAACATTATTCACAGAGGCTGTAACTTCCAGGCTCAAGGGTTATGCGCCCTTCAAGACGCTTGCGCATCGCTTCCGCGGCCGCAGTTTTCCCATCGACGTGGTCGGGCCGAAAGGCAGTTTTCTCGCCGTCATCATTGCGCGTCTTTTCGAGCAGACGCATCATCCTCTTCTCGTTACCGTTCCGACCGAGCAGGAGGCGCGCCACCTCGAGAGCGACCTCGAGCTTCTCGGCGTTGCGGTAGATCCCTTCCCGTGGTGGCAGACGGTTGCGTATCGTCCGACTCCCCACAATTCGGATATCTTCGGTCGACGGAGCAGAGCCCTCGGCGACCTGCTTGCCGGCCGACGCGCCGTGCACGTGGTGCCTCTGCGCGCCCTCGCCACGCCGGTTCCGCCACCGTCGTACCTCCGTTCCCTGCTGTTCACCGTGAAGCGGGGTGCCGGCTTCGACCCTGTCGAGCTCGCCGACCGCCTCGAACGCTACGGCTACTCCCGGGTACCGCGCGTGTCGGTTCGCGGCGAGTATGCGCTGCGGGGTGAGGTGCTCGACATATTCCTCGCCGGCCACGATGAGCCGGTGCGCATCGTCTTCGAGTTCGACGAGGTGGAACGCATCACCTTCTTCGACCCGCTCACCCAGAGCTCGAGCATGAAGGTCGACGAGGTCGATATCATCCCGATGCGCGAGGTTGTCTGGGACGACGAGCGCATCGCGGTCCTCGAGCGACAACTTGCCGGGCTTCCCGAGACGCCGGAGGGGGGCGGGGCGGTTCCCGACGAGCTTCGCGAGCATGGCCGCATTGCCGGCGAGGAGCTCTACTATCCGCTGGCCTTTGACGAGCCTGCCGCCGTTATTGACTATCTCGCCGAGTACGGTGTCGTGGTCTACGCCGACTACGAGCGCCTCGTCTCGGGCGCGGACGCTCTCGAGCGGGAGTACGACGGCCTCTATCGCAAAGCCAGGCGGGAAGGCAACCCGCCCCGTCCGGAACGAATCCTCTTCGACCTCGAGACCCTCGAGGCTCGCCGCAGCGCCGCAATCCGCTTTCACGTGCTGCAGGAACAGGCCGACGGCGCGGACGCGGTGTTCTCCTATGCGCCGCCGCGGTCATTTTTCGGAAACGTGGACTTTCTCAAGGAGGAGCTCTCCGGGCTCGAAGAGGCGGGGTACGAGATCTTCGTCTTCGCCGATACTGAGAGTCAGGCGAAACGTATCTCCCACATGCTCGAGGATACCAGCGCGCAGGTGCTCCCTCACGCCATCTCCCAGGGATTCAGCTCGGGAGACCTGAAGATCTGCGTCATCGAGGAGAACGAGATCTTCGGGCGGCGAAAGCGCACGCCGCGGTCGGTCAAGCGTGTGCAGAGCCGCGAAATCGACACCTTCGTCGAGCTCAGCCCCGGCGACTATGTCGTGCACGTGAACTACGGAATCGGCCGTTTCAAGGGCATACAGCGCATGAGTGCGGCCGGGAACGAGCGCGACTACATTCAGCTCGAGTACGCGGGCGAGGAGTCGGTGTTTATCCCCCTCGAGCAGGTAAACCTCGTGCAGCGTTATATCGGCCACGGCGGCGAGAGCCCCCGCCTCGACCGGCTCGGCGGCAAATCCTGGGAGAAACGAAAGAGCAAGGTCAAGCAGAGCGTGGAAGACCTTGCCGAGCGGCTCGTAAAGCTCTACTCCAAACGGCAGAAGGCCAGGGGGTTTGCGTTCACCGGGGACACCGAGTGGCAGATGGACTTCGAGGCATCCTTCCCCTACGAGGAGACCGAAGACCAGCTGCGTTGTATCGAAGAGGTCAAGCAGGACATGGAGCGGCCGGTCCCGATGGACCGGATGATCTGCGGGGATGTGGGCTACGGAAAGACCGAGGTGGCGATGCGCGCGGCCTTCAAGGCCGTGACGGCGGGGAAGCAGGTGGCGTTTCTCGCCCCCACGACGATCCTCGCCGAGCAGCACTACGACACGATCAGCGAGCGCACGGAGAAGTTTCCCGTTCAGACCGCCATGCTCTCGCGCTTCGTACCCACCAGGAAACAGAAGGCCACCATCGAGCTTCTCGACCGGGGTGAGGTGGATATTCTCGTCGGCACGCATCGCATGCTGCAGAAGGACGTGAACTTCCGGAACCTCGGGCTCATCATCATCGACGAGGAGCAGCGCTTCGGGGTCAAAGATAAGGAGCGCCTCAAGGAGCTCAAGGCCTCGGTGGACTCGCTCACCCTTACCGCGACGCCGATTCCGCGGACCCTTCATATGTCGCTTCTGAAGATTCGTGACATGTCGGTGCTCAACACCCCGCCGCACAACCGGCGGCCGATCGAAACCTTCATCCAGGAGTTCTCCGAGGAACAGGTCGCCGAGGCGGTGCGCCGGGAGGTCTCGCGCGGCGGGCAGGTGTACTACCTCCACAACCGCGTGGAAACCCTCGACCACGTCAAGCTCTTCCTCCAGCGCCTGCTGCCGGAGGTCATGATCGAGACCGCCCACGGGAAGATGACCTCGACCGACCTCGAGGACATCATGCACCGCTTCGTCCACGGCGGGTTTCACGTACTCGTGTCCACCACCATCATCGAGAACGGCATCGACATACCCAACGTCAATACCATCATCATCGACCGGGCCGACATGTACGGCATCTCCCAGCTCTACCAGCTGCGCGGACGGGTGGGACGCTCGGAGCGGCTCGCCTACGCCTATCTCTTCTATCCCGAGAAGCGCGCGCTTTCGGAGCTTGCCATGAAACGGCTGCAGGTTATCTCGGATTTCACCGAGCTCGGCTCCGGG
>JAWLDL010000259.1:0-4111 GCA_041686675.1 Spirochaetia bacterium
CGCCTATCAGACCGGCGCAGGCAAGCTGTTCCGCCTGTTCCGCAAGAGGCGCGCCGACGGCGCACGGCGAGCAGGTGAGTCGACCACCTGGGAACGCGTCCGGTTGGTGCTCGAGGAGCTCGGGCCGACCTTCATAAAGCTCGGACAGATCCTCAGCAATCGACCCGATCTCGTGCCGCTCGAGCTGCAGGATGAGCTCGAGAAGCTGCAGGAGGATGTCCCGGCCTTTTCGAGTGAGGAGGCTGTGGCCACCATCGAGCGGGAGCTCGGGCGCCCTGTTGATGAGCTCTTCACCGATTTCGACGAACAGCCCCTCGCCGCAGCATCCATCGCCCAGATTCATCGGGCGGTGCTAGCCGGCGGGGAGGCCGTGGCCGTGAAGGTGCAGCGGCCCGGGCTCGCGGAGCTCGTAGATGTCGACATCGGCATCTTAAGGGAGCTTGCGGTTCTGCTCGAGCGCTATGTGCCCGAGAGTCGTAACGTGAGTCCGCGTGATCTCGTCGATGAGTTCGAGCGTGGCATGCGGCAGGAGCTCGATTTCGGGCGCGAGCGCACCGCCATCGAGCGCTTTGCGAAGCAGTTCGACGGCGACGAGGGCATCAAGGTCCCCCGCGTGTACCGCAGTCACAGCAGTGGCCGGGTGCTGACCATCGAGTACATCGACGGGCGCCCGTTGTCGCATCTTCTTGCCGAGGCCGGCGGCGCGGCCGGGGCTGCCGGCGCTGCGCGGACCGGCGCCAGGGGAGCGGCCGAGGAGGCTCCGGGAGAGGAGTTCCGGGAAGAGGAGGGCCGGCGCGTCGCGAAGCTCGGCGCCGAGCTGACGCTCAAGCAGATTTTCGTGCACGGGTTCTTCCACGCAGATCCCCATCCGGGGAACATCCTCGTCCTCGACGACGGGAGGCTCTGCTATCTCGATTTCGGGCTGACCGGCAGCCTGATCCAGCGCGATCTCGAGGTCGTAAGCGACGTGCTTACGAGCATCATCGGCCGGAACGAGCAGAAGGCGGCCCGGGCGGTCGTGAAGCTTGCCGGGCGGCGGGATTTCGAGGCCGCCCAGCGTATCGAGCGTGACGTTGCCGAGCTCATCGACCGATTTCAGAGCGTGCAGGCCGGCGACTTCTCGTTCACGAATCTGCTTTCAGAGCTCATCGGGGTGCTCGTCGATGAGAACCTGCGCCTGCCGCCGGACCTCTTTCTCCTGGTTAAGGCGCTCATCACAATCGAGGGCGTGGCGACCGGCCTCGACCCCGAGTTCGATTTTGCCTCTCATCTCGAGCCATTCGCGAAGACCCTGGTTCGTGAGCGCTACAGCCCGCGGCGGGTCCGCGCCAACGTGGCCACGACCGCCGGCGACTACTCGGAAGTACTGCAGAGTTTTCCGGCCGACTACTATCGCGTGGTCGACGCGCTCAGCTCCGGTCAGATGCGCATCCGCCTCGACGAGGCGAGCGACAAGCGCGTGCGAAAGACTATCATGGACGCAAGCTCCGCGCTCGTGTTCTCCGTCGTACTCGGCTCCCTCATCATCGGCTCCGCAGTGATCGTCCACTCGGGCGTCCCGCCGGTCTGGCATGGCGTCCCGGTCATCGGCATCATCGGCTTCGTCGCCGCGGGGCTCGTCGGTTTCTGGCTCGTGGTGAAGATCATTCGGAGCGGGGGGCTGTAGGGGGCGAGGCGGCAAAGGCCTGCTCCCGTGTGGACTCATAGGGGTCCTGGACGATGCGCCGTATCAACGCGGTTGCGTCCCTTCCGTTTCGCCGCGTACAGTGCCGCATCCGCGCGTTGGAGCATCTCCCCGGGCGTTTGGTCGGTCTCGGTGACGCTCGCGACCCCGACGCTGCACGTAACGCGCACCTCCCGCTTCGCCTGGCCATTTCCCACGGTGACCGGCCGGGATCCCAGCTCAGTGCGGATGCGCTGCGCGACGGCAACCGCCTCCTCGATGCCTGTCTCCGGGAGAACCACGCAAAACTCCTCGCCGCCGTACCTGTACGCAGTATCGGAACGCCGGTCCGCATCCCGCAGGACTCTTCCGGTCAGCTTCAGAACTTCGTCTCCGGCCGCATGCCCGTAGGTATCATTGACCTGTTTGAAATGGTCCAGGTCCAGCACCAGCACAGACAGCGTCTCCCCCGTGCGCGAGAATCGGGACCACTCCTTCTCCAGTGCTTCGTCGAGTGCTCTTCGATTGAGCAGTTCGGTCAGCGAGTCCCGCTGGGAGAGTTGCCGCTGCTGCTCTTCTGCCACTCTGCGCCGATAGTTCTCGGCCATCAGGCGATAGGTGAGGCCGGCGGCAAGAATGCTGATCAGTGCGCCGAAGATGACCACAAGCCAGGCGCCGGCTGCAGAAGGACGCGTACGGGGAACATCGATCCCTATCGATTGCGCCGGTACGAGTATCACGCGCCAGTCCTGTTCGCCGACGACTTCGATCTCGCGAACGACGTGCACTTTGTCTTCCAGCGTCTCTTCCATCTGTTCTGCAGAGTCGCCGGCCCGACGTTCTTCCTCCGTCACCGGTCCGGAGGTCGCTATGAGTTGATCTGCTCCGTCGTAAAGGAAGAGTCTCACCGGTTCCGCCTCCGGGTCGGCCGTCGCCGCTTCCAGAAGCGCCGGTGCATGAATGAGAGCAGCTACGAACCCGGATAGATACTCCACGGGTCCGTCGGACGTTCCGGAGGGGAGTTGACCGCCGCCACGCAGATGCATGACGAGGAACACATCTTCGGGCCAATGTTCTCCCTCGGCTGAAAACGCGTCGGTCAGCCACGGACTGCTGCGATCCGTATCGTCCCGAACCACCCGCCGGAGTATCTCGTGATTCCGAGCATTCAGGCCCAACCATGAGCGGTTTGATCGGACCGGGGCGGCAAAATGGACAGGCCACACGTCGCCTGAAGATGAACGCTCCTGGTCCACATCGAAACGCAGTCGGAACCCTGGAGGGGCTTCCTTCTCCTCCGCGCGCTCAAGCCGCTGCGCGTCGCTCCCCTTGATACGGGGGATCCAGAAGAGACCACTGACTTCCGGATACCGGTCATGAATCGGCGCAACGAACTCTTCGAACACTTCCCACCCGACCGTGTCCTGGGTGGAAAACAGCTCCCGTACTCCTGAAAGCCGTTCCCGCAGTTCCGCGACCCTGTTTCGAATCGCCTCTTCATACAACCGCGTGCTGTATTCGAAGCGGGTGAAACGCTCACGCAAAGCCTCGACGTCTCCCCGGACAGCCTCGACGCGGGCCGCCCGTTCCCGCACGTGGATGTAGTTTGAAACGACCGAGGTCAACAACAGCCCTGCCAGCAGAACGACTGCTACCCCTGCGGTAATTCGGGTCTGTGGAGATCCTGCTTCCAATTCCTCAACTCCCCCGGCATGTGGCTACCGGGTGTCCCGATTCTCCGGCACAAGGTGCGGGCACAAGAGACCTCTTCTGTTAAGTATCTTAATATAACGCTCCGGCTGTCAGCGGCACGTCCATGTTTTGCAAAGACTCGACAAAGTCCGCAGGTGGTGCATCGAGCCGACGCCTAACTCCATTTTGGTAATAGAGCCATAACCTGCTATTCTGCGGCACTGTCTGATCCGTACGGACACCGCTTCCGCTGGGTACGGCGCAGCTCAAGCCGGCCGTTATCCGAAGGCACCCGGTTGCGCTGATGCTGAAGCACCACTGACGCACTGTACCAGAATCGTCGGCTTGCTCGACAAGAAACGGAGATCTGATCGCGCGCAGCGCCGGGCGGTGATTTCTGATATATCTACTTGACAGATACATCTCTATTCCAGATACTATGACATGATCCGTTCGTTCGGAGACCGCGAGACTGAACTCGTTTACCGGCAAACCTTCACGAAGCGCTTGCCGCACGACATCCAACGGCGAGCGCTGAACAAACTGCTGCTGCTCGATGCCGCCGAGAACGAGAACGACCTGCGGCTGCCTCCGGCGAACCACCTGGAGCAGATGTACGGAGACTGGGAAGGATTCCACTCCATCCGGATCAACCGGCAGTGGCGTATCTGTTTCCGTTTCGAGGCTGGAAACGCGTACGATGTCCAGATCACGGACTATCACTAGGAGAACAGGATATGAGTACGACTGAAACAC
>JAWLDL010000260.1:0-4083 GCA_041686675.1 Spirochaetia bacterium
CGCCGCTCTCGGCATAGGCGAGGGTGACGAGGTCTGGGCTACACACCCAGGGCTCACCGTCGAGCCAGCTCACGTGGTTCTCGTTCTTGAACCAGACCGAGAGGGTGTGGCCCTCCGAGTCCCCCGTGCCCTGCATGTGCACGGTGCCGAACATGTATCCGTCGCGATCCTCCCACTCCTTGGACTCGACTACGCCCTCGAAGAGGCGCCAGCCGCCGGTGACCGAGAGGGCTGCCTCGATCGGGTCATTACCCGCCTCCCGCGCGCGACGCATCGAGCGGCCGAGCTCCAGGCACATGCTCATGGTCCCGGGCACGAGGATCTCCCGCATTTCCGTCGCCGGAAGAACGGTAGACGCGATGGCGGTCATATCGTAGGCGGCAACGGAGAGCTGCTTGCCGATGCGCTCGAGCATGTGCGGATTCACCGTGTGCTTGACGATTGCAACATCGCCCCATTTGTCCACGCTGGAGAAGGGGTAGCTGTTCTTGCCGTAGAGAAAGGGCGTGCCCTGCATTTCCTCCGGAACCGCGCGCCCGGAGTAGTCACCGTCCACGATCGGGATGCCGAGCCGTGCCGCGGTAACGAGCGGGGCAGGCGTATTGCCGGCGCCGAGCTCGACGGCCACGATTGTCTCGATGTTTTTTCCCAGGTACTCGCCGAGCTCGCGCACCGCCGTTTCCATGAGGCGGTCGCCGTAGCGATCGACGAGTCCGTGATTCTCGATCTCAGCCTTCGTCTCCTCTCTCATCGGCGCGATCGAACCCATGCCGAAGACGGTAACCGAGAGTGCGTCGTCAGCGAGATCGGCGGCGTCGACCCACTCGAGGCTGAGGCCCTCGGCGAGGGCGTTCTCGAGCGCGCTCATACCGGATTCGACGGTCCCCCCGCCGCCGGTGCCCATGAACAGACAGCCTCGGATGAAATCCTCACAGTCCTGCTTTGTTTTCAGCTTACCTTTCGGCATTGATGTTCTCCTTCTCGGTTATGAGGTGGCAGGCGGCCACATTGTGGTTTCCAGTAGGTACCAGCTCCGGCTCCTCATGCCGGCAGCGTTCGAAGACGTAGGGGCAACGGGGGTGGAAGGGGCAGCCCGGCGGCGGGTTGGCGCCGTCCGGAACGGATCCGGCCAGTGGCGTGCGGTCCTGCTGCAGGTCCTTCGCGACCGTTACGACCGAGCTCAGGAGCGCCTCGGTATAGGGGTGTTTCGCTCTGCCGGCAAACAGATCGCGGGAGTCGCTGACTTCCACCACCTTGCCCAGGTACATCACGATGACGCGATCGCTCACATGGCGCACCACGCCGAGGTCATGAGAGATGAAGAGCAGCGTGAGGCCGAGCTCCCGCCTGAGCCTCTGCAGGAGGTTAATGACCTGCGCCTGCACCGAGACGTCGAGTGCCGAGGTCGGCTCGTCGAGCACGAGGAACTTCGGATTGAGGGCGATCGCCCGCGCAATGGCGAGGCGCTGCAACTGCCCACCGCTGAGCTCATGCGGGTATCGGTTGGCGATGTCGCCGGGCATCCCGACGCTGTCGAGGAGCTCCCGCACCCGGCCGCGCAGCGCGGCACCCCTGAGACGGGTGTGGGTCACGAGGGGCTCGGCAACGCTGCGTGAGATAGTAAATCGCGGATCGAACGAGCTGTAGGGGTTCTGAAACACCATCTGCATCTCTCGTAGCGGATCACCATCGAACTGCACCGATCCGCCGGTCGGCTCGATCATCCCATGATGATGCGCCCGAGGGTGGTCTTCCCGCAGCCCGACTCGCCCACCACGCCGACGGTCTCCCCATCGCTGATCTCGAGCGATACCTCATCGAGAGCCCGCACGCCCGCACGGCGGCGCCTCAACAACCCGCCGCCGCGCGGGAATACCTTCGAGAGATTCTCTACCTGAACAAGAGGCTCCGCCTTCACGTCGCCTCCTCCGGCTCCGTCGATCGCGGCGGCCCCGGCCGATCCGTCGGCCCCGGCGCCCGGGGCGGAATCACTGGATGCTCACCGTAGAGGTAGCACGCCACCGCGTGAGTAGTCCGGCCCTCTCCCAGGCGGTAGAAAGGCGGCGGGTCACCGCGGCACACGTCCATCACGTGCGGGCAGCGGGGGTGGAACGGGCATCCGGGGATGGTCTCGAGCCCGTCGGGAACCGACCCGTCGATGACTTCGAGATCAGCCCCGTGCTCGACGAGGTCGGGAAGGGCGCCGAGGAGGCCGTCGGTGTACGGATGCCCCCGGGTGTAGAGACACTGCTCCACCGTGCCGGTCTCCACGATGTGGCCGGCATACGCCACCCCAACACGATCACAGGTCTCGGCAACCACACCGAGATCGTGGGTGATGAGGAGGATTGCGAGGTTCTCCCTCTTGCGCAGGTCGGTGAGCAGCTTCAGGATCTGCGCCTGTATGGTCACGTCGAGGGCAGTTGTCGGCTCATCGGCAATCAGGAGATCGGCTCCCGAAGAGAGTCCCATCGCGATCATCACGCGCTGCTGCATCCCGCCGCTGAGATGGAAGGGGTAGGAGTCGTAGACCGTCTCGGGATCGGGAAGACCGACTTTGTCGAATGCATCGACGGCCTTCGCCCGCGCCTCCTTTTGCGAGAGGCCGAGGTGCCGGCGGATTATGCGGTTCGTCTGGTCCCCGACCGTGAATACGGGGTTGAGGGAGGCAAAGGGATCCTGGAACACCATGGCGATTCCGCCACCGCGGACCGCGTGCATCCGCTCCTCGCTCAGCTCGAGGAGATCGTCTCCGCGATAGCGAATGCGACCCCCCGCGATGTATCCGGGCGGCTTCACCATGCGCAACGCGGCGAGGGCCGTCACCGACTTGCCGCAGCCGGACTCCCCGACAAGACCATAGATTTCACCCGGCTGAATGGAGAACGACATGCCGTTTACCGCATGGATGGTACCGGCGTAGTTCTCAAAATGCACATGGAGGTCTTCGACTTCGAGGATCGGGGTGCTCATCTACGGTCCCTCCTGGTCCTCGGGTCGAGCACGTCACGGATGGTATCTCCAATGAGATTGAACGAGAGCACGACGAGAAAAATCGCGAGCCCCGCCGAAGTCACGAACCACGGGCGCTCGACGAAGTAGATACGGCCCAGGTTGATCATCGTCCCCCAGTCGGCGGTGGGCGGCTGGACGCCGAGCCCGATGAAGCTGATGGCGGCCCCGGTGAGAATTGCGCCGCCGAGATCGAGTGTCATCTGCACCATGACGGGTGTCGTCACGTTCGGAAGAACATGCACCGCCATGATCTTTGCGTCGGACACGCCGATGCTGCGCGCGGCCTCGATAAAGTACCGCTCGCGGAGCGAGAGCGTCTGCGCCCTGACGAGGCGGGCGTACCACGGCCACCAGGTGAAGGATACCGCGATCATCGTGTTGATGAAGCTTGCTCCCATGGCTGCGGCGAGCGCGATGGCGAGCAACAGCGGCGGAAAGGAGAGGAACACATCGGTGATCCGCATGAGCACGTTATCGATCCAACCGCCGTAGTACCCGGCAACGGCGCCGAGCGGTACCCCGATGATCGCCGCGATAATCACCACGAGGAATCCGATCGAAAGAGACGAGCGTCCGCCGTAGAGAATCCGGCTGAGAACGTCTCGCCCGAGGTGATCGGTGCCGAGCAGATGCTCGCCCCCGGGCGGCTGAAACTTCTCGGCGACGTTCGGCTCACCGCGGCCCTGTTCGGGGTACGGCGCGAGAACCGGTGCGAACATCGCCCCCGCGACGAACACGATGAGAATGACCAGGCTCACCACCGCCAGAGGATCGCGGCGGAAGGCGCGCCACATCAGCCCCAGCTCCGTCGATGTACGTGAAGCGGCTTTCGGGGCCGAGACGGGGGGCGCTGCCGGTGCCGGGGTCTCCTGCGTGCTCATTTCAACGTGACCCTCGGATCGATCAGGGCCTGAATGAAATCAATGATGAGATTGAGAAGCACGTAGAAGACTGTAACGATGAGCGTTACTGCCACGATAACGGGGAAGTCCACGCTGAGGACGGCGTTGGTCACGTAGGTTCCGAGGCCGGGCCAGGAGAAGATCATCTCGACGAGGATCGCGCCGG
>JAWLDL010000261.1:0-4070 GCA_041686675.1 Spirochaetia bacterium
AGCACCCAGGTCCACGTCCCGCGGCGCTCGGGCAGTCCGAACTCCTCGCCGGCGATACTGTGGTCGGGATAGTGTTCGGCGATGCGGGTACGCAGCAGTTGTTCGGTTTCGCGGTCGGCCCGGGTAACCGGAGAGTGGTCCTGTTTGTACTCGACCTCGATCCCGCGTCCGAAATGGGAGCGGCTGAGGGCACCACCCTCGCGGGCGATCTCTTCGGCGAATTGACGGTACTCGGTCAGGTCGGTCGGTTTGGTCGGCTCGCTGATGGCGGTCCTCCTCGTGCCTGTCTACTCGCGGTCGCGCAGCGCCCGCTGTTCGTCCCGCTTCTGGTCGCGCTTTTTGATCTGCTCACGTTTATCGTGAAGGCGCTTGCCGCGGCAGAGGCCGAGCTCGAGCTTGACGAGGCCCCGTTTGAGATAGAAGCGAAGCGGTATGAGGGTGTAGCCCTTTTCCTGCGTGTTTCGCTTCAGGCGTTTGATTTCCTGCCTGTGTGCAAGCAGCTTGCGGGGGCGCACGGGCTCATGGTTGTTGATATTGCCGTGGGTGTACTCGGCGATGTGCAGTCCTTCGAGCCAGATCTCATCTTCCTTGATCCGTGCGTAGGAATCGGCAAAGGAGAAGCGGTTGGCGCGCATCGATTTGACCTCGGTACCGACCAGTTCGATACCGCACTCAAGCGAATCGATGACTTCGTAGTTGAAGAATGCCTTCTTGTTTCTCGCGAGGACGGCGATGCCCTCGGTAGTCGTGCTCATTGTTGAATCTCCGCAATGACGGGGCGAAAGCCCAGAAAGGCGGTGCTCCACTCGGGTGGTTGCGCGCCGCGCGTGGTGACCGCGATCGTTCGCCGGTCGTTTGCCCATGAGCCTCCCCGCACGACGCGCTGCGCACCGGCGTATACGGGCTGCGTATCCACGAGATATGCGGCGGGGTGATACCAGTCGGCGGTCCATTCCCACACGTTACCGAGAAGGTCGTAAATGCCGAGCTTGCCGGGCTCCGAGGAACCCACCGGCAGCGGCGTGGACATGGTCGAATCCCCGAAAACCGCATCGTACCCCTCTGAGGCATTCAGGTGAGCGGCCCATTCCCACTCGGCTTCGGTGGGAAGCCGCGCCTCGAAGCCGGTAAGCGACGTCGGAAACTGTTCTGTGAGCCAGTCGCAGAATGCGACTGCGGCGTGATATGAGACGAAGCGCACCGGCCGCGTGGACTGTTCGGTGGAAAGACCGTCTTCCCAGTCCCGCAGATAATCGGTTGTTGCCTCGCCTGCTGCAACCAGCTCATCGCGGGCGGACGGTGCCCAACGGGGACGCTCGCGCACGAAGCGCCGGTAGAGTCTGTGCGTGACCTCGGTCTCCATGATGAAGAAGCGGTCGACCTCGGCCGGATGGGGGCGCTCGAGCGCCTCGGCGTTGGTCATCCCGGCCTCCGCCTGGGGCCCCATGACGAAGGTCTGCGCAGGAATCTCCACGAAGGTCTGACCCGCCACCGTGAAGTCGCCCGGCGACGGGACCTCCGGTTCACCTTCCCGGCTGGCCGCAACGATCTGCGTTTCCAACTCCGCGGTCGTATCAGAATGCCACGTGTTCCCCTCGAACTCGTTGGCACTATCCTCCGGGAGCGCGGCGCCCGCGAGGTAGGCGAGGCGCGGTTGTGTCTCCATCTCGCGTGCAAGGCGACGGAGCATGCCGAGGGCCTGCATGCCGGTGAAGCTCTGTCCCGAGCCCTCGGCAAGAGCTGTGGCCCGGAGATAGTCGGCGAGCAGGGCCTCGCTGTGCACGTCCCGGATTGAGTGATCGAGGAGAGAATCAATGTGGCTCTCCGTGGTCGTGTCGCTGCCATCGGCGGTTGTGAGCCATGCGGCCGTGAGGTCGAGTACGGCCTGCGAGAGAACGGGTTCGAACTGGTATTGTGCGTTGGCCTCGCCCACGAGAGCCCATCGGCTGAACTCGCGCGCTGCGGCCTCCGCCATGCCGCGCGAACTGCGGGGTGTGAGCGCGCGTTCCACCGACGCTCTCCGCGGCACGAGAAGCGAGCCGAACACGCGTCCCGGGACGTCGATCTCGAATTGCTCCTCCTCGAAATTCGGCCGCCGCAGGGTCACCGCGTGCGTTCCCTTCTCGACAAACACCTCCAGAGGCGCCGTACCGCGTCGTACACCATCTACGTGGACCGAGCTGCCCTCTGGAACGACTTCGAAGCTGACGAATGCGCCATTGTTGCGTATCCCGGGAAGCAGAAGCAGGAAGAACAGCGCGAGGAGGAGGGCAAGTGCGAGCAGCGCGGGCACATAGGTCGTCGGGGGGACGCCGAAAACCGGCGTGAGAGTAACGGTGTCATTCTGCGCCGGTTCCGCGCCCCTGTTCTTCATCGCGCGGCATTATAGGGATCTACGGGCGCGCTTGTCAACGCGTGAGCTTTCTGCTACCGTTCGCACACATGGCGGCATCCTGGCAACACGCGCTGGTCGGTTTTACCGAGCGCGTTCTGACACGACGCAGGCAACGGCGTATCAGAAAGCGCGAGCGGCAGAAGAATAAAAACCAGATCCTCGACTGGATCGAAGCCTTCGTGTGGGCGGCCTTCGTGGTCCTTCTGATCAATCAGTATCTCCTCCAGGCCTATCAGATCCCCTCCGGCTCGATGATTCCCACGCTGCGCCTGCAGGACCGCATATTCGTGAATAAGCTCGTCTACGGCCCGGAGTTGCTGCCGGGCATGGCGAAGCTGCCGGGGTTTGCCGAGCCCGAGCGCGCCGAGGTTGTCATATTCGAGAATCCCTCCTACATATCGCGCGGACCTGCCTTCGATATTCTGCAGCGCGTGCTCTATATGATCACGCTGTCCCTCGTGGATATCGACAGGGATGAGTTCGGCCGGCCCCGGGCGCATTTTCTCATAAAGCGCGCCGCCGGGGTGGAGGGCGACCGCTTTCGCCTCGAGGAGGGCTTCATGCGCGTGAAGCCGCAGGGCGAACCGGAGTGGATGAGCGAGGACGCATTTACTGAGCTTGCCGGGGTGGAGTATCCGGTGCGTCGCATGGTTGATGAGGGCTCGTATGAGCTGTTTGCCTCGGCAGCCGAAGCCGTAGCCTATCGGGACCTTGGGATTCTCGTGCCCGATGAGAACGCCCGGGCGCTCGAGGAGTTGCGCGGGGCCGAGGTCGTGGACGGATACTACCTCGACGAGATGCGTTCCTACACCCTGTATACAGCCAATCCCTCGGACCGGCGCTCTCGTGCGCGCAGCGAACGGTACCGAATCGGATGGTACGTCCCGGCGGGCCGCATTTTCCCGCTCGGAGACAATCGGGACAACTCCCGTGACGCGCGTTCGTTCGGCGCGGTGCATACCGACGAGGTGCTCGGTCGGGCGATGTTCCGCTACTGGCCTCTCGACCGGATCGGAGCAGTAGACTGATGTTCGGAGGGTCCCGCCCCCGTTACAGATTTTACCCGCAGGAGCGCAGCGCCGGGGCTCGCGCTCTCTCAGTGGTGAAGTTTCTCATCCTGCTCTTCCTCGTGCACCAGCTGATCTCGACGTTTCTCGTGTCCGGATACAGTGTGGCAAGCTCCTCGATGCGGCCCACGCTCGAGCCGGGCGACCGTCTCATCGTGAGCTCCGCGCCCTACGGCGCCGCGATGCCGCTCTTCGGCACACGTGCTCCGGCATTCGGCACCCCCGCACGCGGGGATCTGGTGGTAGTGCGAACCACCTATGCGCCGCGCCCCCCGCGCCTGCTGTACCCCGTACGATCGCTGGTACGGTTCTTCACCGCCGGTAGACTCGGCAGGGCGGAAGACGACTGGCGGCCGGAGGTTACGCTGCGACGCATCGTTGCGGTGCCGGGAGATACCGTACGCATGGACGACTTCATCTTCTATGTTCGTGACCCGGAAGTCGGGAGCTTCGAGAGCGAGTTCGAGGCCTCCGGTATCCGCTATCCTCTCATTCGAGAGGGCGCACCTCGCGATTGGTCGGATGAGTTGCCGTTTGCCGCGACCATGGAAGAGGTGGAGCTCGGAAACGGCGAGTACTTTCTCGCAGGCGATAACCGCATCGCCGGG
>JAWLDL010000262.1:0-4065 GCA_041686675.1 Spirochaetia bacterium
TTGTGCGCCACGCAGATCCTGACTACTTCGAAAACACCATCACCGTTCACGGCCACGGGGAGTCCGCGGCCCTGGCGCGGCGCCTGGAGTGGGAAGGCATCACAAGGCTCTACTCTTCGCCGGTCAACCGCGCTATCCACACCGCCGAATACACCGAGCAGCGTCTGGGCCTCCGTCCCGTGATCCTCCCCTGGGCCGAAGAGCTGCGGGGCCTCTGGGTGCCGAACGAGCCGCGCGGTCACATCCCGGCCTGGGACCTGGCAGCGGAGCAGCTCCTGGAGCCCGATCGCAGGCGTGCACATGAGGATAGCCTCGACTACCCGGAGCTCGCCGATCTTCCGCTCGCGGAGACGGTCGAACGCATCCGTCTCCACTCCGACCGCTTCCTGGCGGGGCTGGGGTATCGGCGAGAGGGCCATCGGTATCGTGTGGATAGGGCAAACGCCGACCGGGTGGCCATCTTCTGTCACGGCGGCTTCGGAATGACCTGGCTTGCTCTGCTGCTTCAGATGCCCCTGCCGCTTGCCTGGGCGGGGTTCTGGCTTGCCCCGAGCTCGGTAACCACCGTGCTTTTCGACCAGCGCTCGCCGGAGTACGCCGTGCCCCGCTGCCTCAACGTCTCCGACATCTCTCACCTGTATGCGTCGGGCTGCGCCCCGCGGCCACGCGGCATCGTGGCGAACTTCGACTAAACGCCGCCCGGTTACTGTCGCGCTCGCGGTGCCATGAACCGAATCTTCTCGAAGATGCGCTGCAGGTAGTCGATTTCGAATCTGCGGAGGGAGGCGCGCACGAAGAGGTCACGAAAGAAGCGGGCGCTCTCGCTGCCGTCGGTGTTTCGGTAGAAGCCGAGCTCATCGAGGGTGGTCCAGACGGTGTTTACGAGCTCGTTCACGTCGCGGATGCGCGCGACGGCACGACGGGGTTTGAGGTGGCCATGGTGGGCGAAGAGCTCATAGGTGATGATCTGCACCGCGTGAGAAAGATTGAGGGAGGGGAAGTCGGGCGAGGTGGGGATGGAAACCATGCTCGAGCAGGACGCCACCTCGCCGGTGGTCAGCCCGTGCTCCTCGCTCCCGAAGACGACCGCCACGGCCTCGTCGCCTCTCTCTTCGATATATGACGGGAGCTCCCGCGGCGAGAGATGGAGCTTGTTCCGCCTCGCACCGGTGCGGCGGGTGACGGCGACCGATAGCGAGACGTCGGCCAGAGCATCGGGGAGATTCGCGTAGAAAGAAGCCCTCTCGTAGACGTCTCCCGCGTGGACCGCCACGGTCAGTATCTCCTGTTCATCGAGATCCTCGGGGCGCCCCACGATGGAAAGACGGGAAACTCCCATTGTTTTCATCGCGCGACAGACCGAGCCCACGTTTGCGGAGGTCTTTGGGTGTACGAGCACCACGCTTACGGCATCGAGATTCATGACAGGCGGGCATTATTGCGAATTGGTCGCGGTATGTGAAGCCCGCTTGCTGTCATCGTCGCCCGCCATGTGCTATATTCGAGGGATGCAGAACGGAATCTTCTACGTACAGGTCAAGAAGGATCTCAAGAAGGCGTTCGAGGACTTCTTCCCACATATGTCTTCCCACTACATCGGGATGAGCAAACTCTTCCGCAAAGACAAGCTCTACCCGGTGCTTGCAACGGAGAAGGTGACGGTGTTCACCAAGGACGGGGACGAATCCGAGTCTGCCCGGTTCCTCGTCCCCTCGGAGAACGGGAACTTCATCTGGATCCAGTGCGAGCTCTTCACGTTTGCGGGATTCACGTCCGAAGCGCAGGGCAAGTAGCCTCCCGGCTGCGCCGACACCGACACTCCGTCCATGAGCTTTGAGCGGGCGCTCGATTCGGCCGTCCTCGTCATAAACCCCACACGCTATCCGGGCTACGTGCGGTTGCTGAAGCGTCTCGCGAAGCGACGCCGCATACCACAGATCGTCGAGACACGTGACCGCGAGCACTTCGCGCAGTCGGTGCGGGAGTTCTGCCGGGGGCCCTATCGGTATCTCCTGGTCTGGGGTGGCGACGGAACCGCTCACCTTGCCATCAACGCGATGATGAGCGCCGACTGTGACCCGGGCAAAGCGGTCGGGTTTCTGCGAGGCGGGAGCGGTAACGGCATACAGGACTCCTACAGCATCCCTTACGGCCTCTCGAGACAGATCCGCACCTTCGCCCACAGCATCTCCCGGGACCTCACGGTGTCCGTCGACCTTCTGCGCGTGGAGGACGGTGGTTCCCCGCGATACGGCCAGCTGCTGGGCCTGGGTTTCGACGCGCAGGTCCTCGCGCGGCGGGAGCGGGCGGATCGGCGCCGGCGGCGAAGCACAGGGCTCGCGGGTTATGTGCGCGCAGGTCTTCAGGTCTTCTTCGGCCCCTTCTTCGGCGAGCGACGGCCGTTCCACCTGTCTCTCTCGCACGGAAAGTATGCGTATCGCGGGCCGCGCATAAACGCGGAGTACAGCTTCGAGTATCTGTCGCGGACGACCGGCGCACCGCTGATCGAGCTGGGAACGCGGCCGTTTTACGGGAAGCTGTTCAAGGTCTGCCCGGATGTGGTATGTAACGATGGAAATCTCGACCTCTACGTATTCGACATACGAGGAAAACAAGCGATTGCGATGAACATGTCCGTGCTGTGGCGGGGCAAGCACGATGTTCTCAATCGGCGTCTGATAGCGCGACGCCAGGGAATGATCGAGCGCTACGAGGTGAAGCGAGTCGATATCGAGAGCCCGTCTGCGTTTGACTATCACGTGGATGGCGAGTTGCTCCGGACCCGGTCGGCGTCGGCCGCAGCTGCGGTGGGAGCGTCGGCGGAGGGCGGCGCCGCCGGCCGTGCGGGCGGCGGCGAAGGCGTCCGCGGGGGAGGGGGCAGGGTTTCGGTCTCCGTGGTGCCCGGCGCGCTACGGTTCCTGGTGCCTGAGCGCTTCTACCGGCTCTTTCATCCCTTCGACTTCGACGCCGGTTTCGAATAGATATCGCACGACGTGGAAAAGGAGAACGTACATGTTGACACTGCCTGTGAAGGGGAGCGACGAGGTCTACAACGTGGACCCCCGGAAGATCATCTGCCTTGGTCTGAACTACCACGAGCACATCGAGGAGAGCCTGTCCATTCAGGTGCAGGGACTCAGCAAGGAGGCGCCGAAGGAGCCGATCCTGTTTGCCAAGACGCCGAACACGCTGCAGGGTCCGGAGCAGCCCATCATTCTCCCGCGCATTCTGGAGTCGTACGCCTTTGAGGACGAGCGCACCGACTATGAGGCGGAATTGGCCATCATTATCGGTCGCGAGGCGAAAGATGTGGCGGTGGAGGATGCACCTGAGTACATTTTCGGATACACCTGCGCAAACGATGTCAGCCAGCGCAACATTCAGAACGGGGACCGGTCGGGCTGGTTTCGGGGGAAATCCTTCGACGGCTTCGCGCCGATCGGGCCACAGATCGTAAAAGCCTCCGACATCGGGGACGTACTCGATCTGCATGTCGAAACGCGGCTGAACGGGAACGTGGTGCAGAGCTCGTCCACGAAGCTGATGGTTTTCAACGTGTACGAGATTGTAAGCTTCATCTCCCGAAACCTCACGCTGTCTCCGGGCGACATCATCCTCTCGGGCACGCCCGGCGGGGTCGGCCCCATCGCGCATGGTGACGTGGTAGAGGTGGAGATCGAGGAAATCGGAGTGCTGAGAAACCCGGTCGTGGACCCGCGCCGCGCGCAGTAGCGCCTGGCGGTGAGCACCTGAATCAGCTCAGCGCCGCAAGCTCCTGGACGAGCCCTCGAACCTTGTCGGGGGACTCGAGGAAGTAGTTTGCACTCGAGATATCGACCCCTACCTTGATGGAAAAATGTTCCTCGGAGAGCATGCTGAAGATATCCTCATCGGTCCAGTCGTCGCCTACCGCAAGCACGAAGTCCCACTGACCACCGTCGAGCCACCGGGCGGCCGCCCGACCCTTGCTGACATCGCTGTTTTTCACCTCGATCATCTTGTTGCCCTCGAGCAGGGAGAGATCGAGGTTCGAGATGAGGCTGAGAAGCGCGTCTTTGAGCTCCG
>JAWLDL010000263.1:0-4057 GCA_041686675.1 Spirochaetia bacterium
ACCGGAGCAGGCTCCGCGGTGCAGGCCGCGATGCTCGCGGCGGCGGACCGCCGCGTGCCCGGCTCGGAGGGGATCGTCTCCGACGAGGTCGAGCAGACCGTGCGCAACCTGGGCAGACTGAGCAAGCCCGGTATGGTCGCGACCGACCGCACCATCCTCGGCATCATGATGGACGAGGAGGCCCGGCGGGCGGAGGCGGCCGCCCGCTGATCGGCCCGGCCGCTACTGCACCATGACGTGATCGCGGCGGCGGTCGAGGAAGCGGTACTTTATCGTCAAAAGCGAGGGCACCACCACCAGCGTCATCACCGTCGCGAAGGTGAGCCCGAAGAGCATGGTCAGCGCGAACGCCTTCCAGTACTCAGCGGATTCCGAGCCGACCTGAATCGAGAAGCTGTGCACGTCGAAGCTGACACCGATCGCCATCGGAATGAGGGCGAGCACTGTCGTCAGTGCGGTCAGCAGCACCGGGCGCAGACGCGTGCGGCCCGCCTCGATGAGCGCCTCGCCCCAGGGCATACCGTCCCGGATGAGGCGATGGGTGTAGTCGACGAGCACGATGCAGTTGTTCACCACGACACCGGCGAGCGCGATACAGCCGATGCCGGACATGATGATGACGAAGGCCTGTCCGGTGATGAGAAACCCCCACAGCACGCCGCCGATGGACAGGAATACGCTGAAGAGGATGACGAAGGGATCCGCCACCGAGTTGAACTGGGCAATGAGCACGACGAATATCAGAAAGAGGGCCACCACGAAGGCCTGCACGAGAAAGGTGGTGGACTCCGAGCGCACGTCGAACCCGGCGCCGGCGCCGATGGCGTAGCCCTCCGGCAGCCCGGCCTTCATTTCGTCCACGCGCGTGTTGATCTCGCCGAGAACCTCCTGCCGGTTCGTCGCGGTTTCCTCGAAGTTCGCCCAGACGTTCACTGCCCGGTTGAGATTCCGCCGCTTGACGACGCCAAGCGATGAACGTGGTGAAATTTCGGAAACGGCGCTCAGCGGTACCCGGCTTCCGTCGTGGGCGACCACCTCGAGATTCTGCAGCATGTGCAGTGAGTCACGGGTCTCCTCGGTGTAGCGCAGGACGATATCGTACTCGTCCTCGCCCTCACGGTAGCTTCCGATAGTGCTTCCGTTTATGGCGGTGCGTATGGTCGATGCGATCTCCCGGGTGGAGAGCCCGTAGTAGGCTGCCTTGCCCCGGTCGATAGCCACGCGATACTCGGGCCTCGACGCCTCGTAATCGGAGTCGATGTCCTTGAGCTCGGGATAGGCTCGCAGAATTTCCAGCATGGACTCGCTGATGTCTCCGATGACCTGGTAGTCCTCCCCGCGGACCTCGAACGACACGTCGTCACCGGTCGGCGGGCCGCTGTCGCCTTCTTCGATCTTCACCACCGCGCCGGTTATGCTCTTGACCCGGTCGCGGAGTGAGGCCAGCGCGGTCGAGCCGCGAATCTCCCGCTCGTTGAAGGGCGCGTAGGTCAGATTGATGGAGGCAAGATGCGTCTCGGTGTCGCCGCCGGAGCGCCCTGCGATGGTTTCATAGTTTTCGAGCGACGCAGGGGTGCTTTCGACCACCGACTCGAGGCGCCGGGCGACCTGATCCGTCCGATCAAGCGGCGTGCCCTGCGGTGCCTCGATGTGGACCCGGGCGCGCTCGGGGTCGAGGTAGGGGAAGAACAGAGGATCTTTTCCGAACATACCGAAGAGCACGATGCCAAGCAGGACTACGCCTGATACGGCGCCGATGGTTGTCCAGGGGCGCGATGTCGCCTTGTAGAGGAAGCGTCCGTACCAGTCGCGGAACCGCGCGAAGGTGCCGCTTCCCTCGTTCATCTTTTTGCGCGCGCTTTCCGACACGTTCATGAAGTTGGCGCAGAAGACGGGGTTAATCGCCACGGCGACCAGAAGCGAGCTCGCGAGAACCACGATCACGGTCTTGGGCAGGAAGGACATAATATCGCCCATGATCCCCGGCATGAAGATGATCGGGAAAAAGGCAAGGCAGGTGGTGATGGTCGACGCGGCAATCGGCCCGGCGACCTCCTTCGACCCGTCAATCGCAGCCTGCACGCGGTTCTTGCCCATCGTTGCATGGCGGAAAATGTTTTCGACTATGACGATGCCGTTATCGACGAGCATACCGAGGGCGAGGATCAGGCTGAAGAGCACGATCATATTGAGCGTGATGCCGAGCAGCTGCAGCACGAAAAACGACAACAGCATCGAGAAGGGAATGGCGAGTGAGACGAAGAGGGAGTTTCGTCGCCCGAGGAAGAAGACGGTTACCAGAAGCACGAGCATGAAGCCGCTGAACATGTTGTTCTCGAGGTCCGCAATCATGTCCCGGATATAGCGTGACTCATCGTAGGTGACGACCACCTCCGTCCCCGGCGGAAGAGTGGGCTCGAGCGTGTCGATCTGCGCCCGCACCGTATCGGCCATGTCGAGGATGTTCGCCCCGATGCGCTTCTTGATCGAAAGCGTGATGGCCGGCGTGCCGTTGAGCCGCGAAAAGGTCTCCGGCTCGCTGTTGCCGAAACTCACCTGTGCGACTTCTTCGAGCGGCACGTTCACCCCGTTGGCGTTCACGAAGATATTGCGGAACTCGCGGGGGTCCTCGATCTCGCCGGTGACCGAGAGGCCGAAGTTGCGCTCCGGATTCATCAGCCGTCCGCCCGGAATGGAGGTGTTCTCGCTCTGCACCGCACCGATCACGTCGTCGACGGAGAAGCCGTAGCTTCTCAGGCGCACGGGATCGACCTCGATCAGCACCTCTTTCTGGGGGTTCCCGGCGATATCGACCTCGAGCACACCGGAGATGCCCTCGAGATCCTCCCTGAAGCGCTCGGCCGATGCATCGATGAGCTCCACTCCCTCGGGATGGGAGAGGACCACCTGAAAGAAGGGCCAGTCCGAAACGCTGAACTCGCGCACCGCCGGCTCATCCGCTCCGTCGGGGAGGCCGGGTGAGGCCAGGTCGACGCGGTCTTTCACCCGCCGCAGGGCCGTCTCCACGTCCACGTCGGAGGTGAACTCCACGAAGATGAAGGAGACGTTCTGCCGGCTCTCGGAGGTGATCTCCGCAAGGCCCTCCATGCCGTCGAGCTCCTGCTCGATGGGCTGGGTGACCAGGTTTTCGATGTCCCGCGCGGACACCCCGACGTAGGTGGTATTTATGAAGATGTAGGGTTGCTCGATCTCCGGGGTCGACTCTCTGGGAAGCTGGGCGTACGCAACGATGCCCATGATGACGATCAGAACGGCGAGGGCGAACACCGCCATATGTTTCTTGATGAACAGTTCTACCATTGCAGGTGGTCCTCTTACTCGACGATGCGAACGGTAGAGCCGTCGCCGACCTGGTTGATGCCCTCTGTGATCAGCTGATCGCCCGGCTCGAGCCCCGAGGTAATCACCGTGTGGGTGTCACTCGAGGGGCCGGTGGTCACCGGCACGCGGCGTGCGGTGGTCGAGTTCGCGACCATCACGAAGCTCTCCGTCCCGCGTGTCTGGACGACGTGAGAGGGAACGACCACTTCATCGGGCATCTCACGCAGGCCCAGGCGCACATTGGCGGTTGAGCCGGAGAGGAGCGCGCCGTCGGGGTTGTCGACGAGAATCTCCACTTCGAAGGTGAGGCTGCGCTCCGAGCGCTTCCGCGAGACGCTGGCCGGGCGACCCGTCCACACACGGTCGGGTAAGCTGCTGAGCCGCACCTCGGCACTCCCGAGCTCGCGTATCGCCGCCATATCCGATTCCGGCACCCCGACGGTGATCTTCATCCGGGAGGTATCCGCCACCGTGAAGGTCGGCGCGCCGGGGGCGAGCTCGTCGTAGAGATCGATGTGTTTTGCAACCACCGTCCCGTCGAGAGGTGAGATGGCGAGGGCGCCGTCGCGGGCCTTGTCGGCGTCGAGAAGCCGGCTTCGCGCGTCCAGCCAGGCAAGGTGAGCGTTGTCGACGGCGACGGGGGAAGAGTTCCCTACCTCGAGGAAGCGCTGCTCTCGCTCGTAGGCCTCACGCGCAATTCGCTCGCTGAGCCGCG
>JAWLDL010000264.1:0-4042 GCA_041686675.1 Spirochaetia bacterium
GCATTTGCTTCGTTCAAGCGCCGACGCTCCACCGTGCGTGAGGATCTCGATCAGAGCTTCTCGCAGGAAGGCATGGGTGAGGCCCGCAAGCAGAGCCTTTCGGAGTCTTACTACGATCAGGGTGAGCAGTCGAGTGATGCCAACGTAAAGGGTAAGGCGAACGTCACGCCACCGAAGAAGAAGGGGTCTTCATCCGGCGATCTCGAAGAGCTGTAGGATATGGAAAACTCCCTTAATCTCCTTTCGCGCAGAGCGGGTTTCAATACCGCTCTGCGCCATTTTAAAGCCGCGAACGAGTTCGCTCGCGAGGTGCAGGACGGGTACAACCTGGCCGACCTCGTCAACGAGTCTCTCGCGGATGGTGATCTGGCCCGCTATCAGGTGCGGTCCCTGATCAACGCCCTGCTGGTCGACAAGTTCGATTACGCATACAAAGCGCATAACCTCACCACTACGGTGGAAGAGGTGGACAAGCTCGTCGAGAAAGTCGGCAGCTGGGGGCGCCTGCAGTTCGTGCTGGCCTATCATCACCCCCAGGCCGGGCTCTTCGTGCTCAACCCGAAGAGCAAGGCGCAGTGGGAGGATACTCTCCCGCTGATGCAGGACGAGCTGGTGGTGGTCTACGTGGGCTCGGTCGACGGCGGTCTCGAGGACAAGGTGCTCAAGGGCGCCATCGAAGACCTACTGAAGCTGCTGTACGGCGGCACGGTCCGGGACAAGAAGGACTACATGGGCACCGGGGCGAGGGCTGCCAAGACCCGGAAGGCTGCGGAGCCGGAGCCCCAGCAACCTGCAGCGGCCGGCGGGACTGCGACTGAGGCGCCACCGAGCAAGGCGCCGCCGGGAAAGAAACGCCGGATTACCCCGCGGTACTCGGTACTCGTCACCAACGAGCTGTTTCACAACGGCAACGTCGAAGCATGGAAGAGGATCATCGAGAGCTACAAGAACAAGTACCCCGGCCTCGATGTGCTGATCTGGTACGAAAACGAGCGTATCAACGATATCAACAGTCTGTTCAAATGGGGGAAGGTCAAGCACGGCACGCCGATCATGTTCAGCGTCGTGGGCGAGGACATCAAAGGTGTGTCCAAGCTGCAGCGATATCTCTTCGAGGGGGCGAGCCCCCGTTTCGAGGCATTCCTGAAGGGCGGCGTCGGACGCACACTGGACCTGTTCTGAAATACCACATGAGAGGCGGATATGGGACGTATCTACTCCTTTAATAGTTCGGAGTTCATCTCCGATCCTGAAATCCTGGACACGATCGGCAGTCGGGGCGCGCGCGTCATGGAGCTCGCGTCGCTTGGTGCGCCGATCGCTCCCGGCTTTATTCTCTCCAACGAGCTTCTCGGGGAAATCGTGGAGGATCCCTCCATTGCGTTCGACCTCTACAAAGAGCCGATCGCGCGAATGGAGCAAACCCTCGAAAAGGGTTTCAACGACAGGGACAATCCGCTTCTGGTGAAAGTTGCCGAGAGTCCGACCCTCAACATGGTCCGTACCCTGTCGTCGATTCACAACATCGGACTGGGTGACCACACCGTGGACGGCTTCGGGAGCTTTGTCGGGGAGGGGTTTGCCTATCATGAGTACGGCAACCTCGTGCAGAAGATCATCGAGCTCGAGCTGCTCACCGATGTCGACAAGACGCGGGCAAAGAAGCTGCAGACCTATCGGGACGCGCTGAAGAAATCCACGAGCGGCAAGAGTGTCAAGAAAGACAAGGTGAAAGAGGCCCTCGACACCGGCCGCGATCTCTTCCCTGGGGAGATCTACACCAATACCCACGAGCAGCTGATGTACGTGGTGAGGATCTTTCACGCGCTGTTTCAGGCCAGCACCTCGAGCGTGGACTCGTCCCTGGTTGTGCAGGGCATGGTGTTCGGCAACTTCGGAAAGAACTCCGGCTTCGGCAGCTTCTATACTCACGACATCATCGAGGGCGATTCGCGCATCAGCGGTGAGTACTTCGAGGAGGCCTTCGACGCGAGACAGAAGAAGGGCGTGCCTCTCGAGAAGGTGTCAAAGAGCCTCTACAATCAGCTCGATCGAATCGGGAGCGAGCTCGAGAAGTATTTCAAGGAAATCCGCACCGTGCGCTTTACCGTGGAGAACGGCAAGCTCTGGGTCATCGACCAGCAGCCGGTTCCCAACAAGTCCACGCAGGCGGAGATCAAGACGCTGCTCGATCTGCACAAGGACAAGGTTGTCGACGACGACTTCGTCATTTCCGCCATAAAGCCGGGGCGCCTGAGCGAAATTCTGCATCCCGCCCTCGACGTGTCCTCGGTGTCGAAGTTCAAGACGGCGAACGGCGGTATCGCGGGTGCCGTGGGCGCGGCCATCGGCCGTGTCTACTTCACCACCGACTCGCTCCTGAAGGCGCACAAGCGGGCCATTCAGGAGAATCAGCCGGCTGATTTCATCCTCGCCATGCCCTCGACTTTCGCGGAGGACGTGAAGGCGATCGAGGTGGCAGAGGGAGTGCTGAGCTCCGAAGGCGGCTACGCCTCTCACGCACCGGTTGTTGCGCGCAGCCTCGGCAAGGTTGCGTTGGTCTACCCGGGCGTGCGATTCCTGAAGAACTCCATGAAGATAGGGGACACCGAGGTGAAGGAGGGCGAGTACATCACGCTCAACGTGCCCTACTACGAGAAGCCCACCATCTATTTCGGTCAGGCCCGACTGAGCAAGCCGACGCCCGAGGGAAGCGGACTGCTGGAGTTCCTCGACATCGTCCAGCGCCGCATCGATGACTTCGAAGTGCATGCGAACGCGGACCAGCCGAAGGACGCCGAGCTCGCGCGCACCTTCAAGGCGCACGGCATCGGTCTCTGCCGCACCGAGCACATGTTCTTTGCCGACGACCGCATCAATACATTCCGGTCCATGATCATCGCCGAGGCGCCGGATGAACGGGCCGCGGTGCTCGAGAAGCTCGAGCCGATGCAGATGAATGACTTCTACCAGTTGTTCAAGATCATGGAGGGGCTGCCGGTCACCATCCGCCTCCTCGATGCTCCGCTGCATGAGTTTCTGCCCCACACCCAGGATTCCATGAAGCAATTCGTGGAGTTCTTCCGCAAGGGTCATCCGAAGGTGAGCGAGAAGGAGGTGAAGCTACGGTGTGATCTCCTCGAGGAGTTCAACCCCATGCTTGGCCATCGTGGCATCCGCGTGGCAATCTCCTATCCGGAGATCTACCGCATGCAGGTGCGTGCGATCTTCCAGGCCGCATACAAGCTCAAAGCGGACTCGGGGATCGAGGTTTTGCCTGAGATCATGGTCCCGCTGGTTATGACCGCGAACGAGCTCAAGACGATCCGAAACGGAAAACGCATCGAGGGTAAGTCGATAGCCGGTATTCAGGATATCGAGGAGAGCGTGCGCAAGGAGATGAAGATCGACGAGCCGATAGAGTACAAGATCGGCACCATGATCGAGCTCCCTGCAGCTGCTCTTCAGGCCGACCGGGTGGCCAGGTATGCGGAGTTCTTCAGCTTCGGCACCAACGACCTCACGCAGACCACGAACGGGCTCTCGCGGGACGACTTCAACAACTTCTTCTCCGACTACAACGAGTTCGACCTCCTCGAGGAGAATCCGTTCAAGGTGCTCGGCGAGCAGGTGAAGGAGATGATTGCGATCGCCGCCGAGCGCGGGCGTCTGACCCGGCCCGACCTCGACCTCGGCCTCTGTGGAGAGCACGGCGCCGAGCCGGAGAACATTCCGTTTGCGAAGGATATCGGACTGAACTACGTCTCCACCTCGCCCTACGGCATCCCGATCGCGAAGCTCGCGATTGCCCAGATGAACATCGAGCGGGAGAAGAGCGAGAAGTAGCTAGAGCCGGAAGCAGGCAGAAAGCAGAGCCGCCCACGACGGGCGGCTCTTTTGTTATCGGGTGGGCGAAAGAACGCGTGAACACGAAGGTCCGCGCAGTACGAGCGTGCTGTTCGGCTGCGGGGCGACCGTGGCGCGCCTGCCGCTATGTGTGAACGGACGCGCCTTTGAGCACGTCGTCGGCCCGTGTGAGCGA
>JAWLDL010000265.1:0-4011 GCA_041686675.1 Spirochaetia bacterium
GTGCCCCGGCGGGGGGCGGGACGCATTTTCAGTGTTTGTACTCGTTTCCGCGGGGGGCGGTCAAGCGTGTGGCTCGTCAGCCTATGTTGAAGAGCTTCAGGGAGTTCTCGTACAGAGCCTCGGCGACCTCTTCTTCCGGTTGCTCGCGAAGCTCCGCAATGAACTTGAGGGTTTCCACGAGATAGGAGGGTCGGTTCCGCTTGCCGCGATGCGCGGCAGGAACCATGAACGGGCTCTCGGACTCGATGAGGATGCGATCGAGGGGCATATTCTTTGCCGTTTCGTGGAGATTGCGCGCATTGCGATATGTCACGTTTCCGGCAAACGATATATAGAGGGGCAGCTCCAGCGCCTGCTGGGCGTAGGTCCAGTCTTCGGAGTAACAGTGCAGGACACCGCCGCGGGCCGGGATGCGATCGGTGAGAATTTCCAGCACGTCCTGTCCGGCTTCGCGGTTATGGATGACCACGGGCAGGTCCAGCTTGGCCGCGAGCTCGAGCTGGCGAATGAACAACTCGACCTGTGCATCCTTGTTTCCGAATTTTCGGTAGTAGTCCAGGCCCGTCTCGCCGACGGCGACGACGCGGTCGAGCTTGCTGCCTTCCTCGACCTGCATCTCCCAATCCTTCCCGGGATTGACGACTTCGGATGGTGATACCCCGACACTGTGATATACGTGCGTGGCGGTCTTGAGGTTGTCGTAGACCTGGAAGAAGTCCCGCAGATTATTGCAGATGCTCAGAATTCCCTGCACGCCGGCCTGGCGAGCTTCCTGAACGATCATAAGCTGTTCGATCGGGTCTTCATTAATCAACCCGATATGGGCGTGGGAATCAAACAGTTTCATAGTACTTCCGTTGATGAAAGGGTATCGAACTCGTAGGTCAGTTCTTGCGAAAACATAGCACGACCCGGCCCGCTAGTCAACTTTGAACACTATTGGTGTGTTTGACAAAGCTCGAGGGGCATGCTAAGTTCGCTTAAAGGGGAGAATTGCGGCCAATCCGTGCCGATAATGTGGGAAGAGGAGAGGACCTTGCCAGCGAATTCGGATAGTACTCACGACAGAACTACCGGTCATTCTCCGGTATTAAGAATCGTGCAACGTGCGGCCGCTGGGGTGAAAAAGGTCGCGACGGGCTTTGTGAAGCTCGGCAAGCAGCGATTCACGGTCATGTTCATCCCCCACTCCGAGAAGCGTGTCGTCAATTTCCAGATCAACACCTTCGCCATCGCATTCATAGGTCTCGTTATCGTCGGGCTGATCGGCGGTTTTTTCTATCTCTCCACCGTCTTTTCCGGCTCTTCACGTCTCATCACCCAGAAGTCGGAGGCCCTCAGCACTACCGAGGCAAGCCTCGAAGCCGTCCGCGAGGAAGTAGCGGAGGTTTCGAAGGTTGCCGAAGTCTTCAGCCAGTCACTGTCTCAGACGCTCGAAGGCCTGGACCTTGCCTCGGAGGATCAACTCTCGTCTGAGAACGACTCCGGTGGCGATCTCTCGGCCTTCCTCAATGTTCGCGAGGTGGCTCCCGGCGAGATCGAGGAGATTCAGGAGCTCGAAAACCTTGCAAATATGCTCGAGGCGTCCGTGCGACCCCTCGAGGACATTGGGCAGGTGCTCGAGGCGCAAAAGCAGTTGCTCTCCGATATACCCAACAGATGGCCGCTGGCCTCCGGCCTGGGCCGCGTGACGATGGAGTTCGGACCGAACATCCACCCGGTAACGCACCAGTGGTACCTCCACAAGGGATTCGATATCGCCGGCTCGCCCGGCATGCCGGTGGTTTCCTCCGCAAACGGCAAGGTAGTCGAGCTCGGTGTGGACCCGGGCTACGGATTGTACATGTGGATCCGGCATAAGTACGGGTTCCGCACGCGCTATTCTCACCTCCAGACGGTCGAAGTCTCCGAAGGGGACGAGGTCTATCAGGGCCAGCGCATCGGTCGTCTCGGCAATACCGGCCTTTCGACGGGCCCGCACCTGGATTTTCAGATCTGGCTCGGCACCGATGTGGTTGATCCTTCCGCGTTCCTCAAGATTTCAAATGATTTTAAACGGTGGTCCGGAAACCGGATACGCTGACAGGTAAGATCTTTACATGGGGTACAACTCCGAAGATTCCTTCATTAACTCAATCGTCGGCGAAGGTACCCACTTCCGGGGCCATCTCGAGCTCGCCGGGCTGCTGCGCATCGACGGAGATTTCTCCGGATCCATCAAGACAAAAGGGAAGGTGCTCGTCGGGAAGGACGGTCGAGCCGACTGTAACATCGACGCCGGCACGGTTGTCGTTGGCGGCATCGTGAGGGGAACCATCTCTTCGAGCGAAAAGGTTATCATCCTTTCCTCCGCAATGGTGATCGGCGATATCTACGCTCCGCGGTTGATCGTGGAGGAGGGCGTTGTGATCGACGGGACTCTCGCGATACGAGGAGAGGGTGAGGTTTCGCGCCCGGAGCCCTCGCCGATCAGCAATTTTGCGATTCCCGGAGCCGGACGATACGCGGGCCGGTCTGTGGACCAGGCGGCGCGCTCTTCGGTATCCAGGCTTCCGAGCCGGTAGCGTATATGGCGGCAATGGAACGCATCGAAAACGACGGCTTCTTCTCGTTTCGGCGGAACGCCCGGCGGGAGCGCGCGCGCGGCGGGGAGGCACCGAAGGCGCCCGATTTCGGATCCATCTTTCAGCGGGAAGTCGAGGAGCCGGCCTTTGACCCGAACTCCCGTGACGATGTAAGCTCGGAAGAGATAGAGCATCTCCTGGACTCCATTCACGAGCTCGGTGACGAGCTGTTGCAGAAGGGTACGTTCACCGCGGTTCAGAACTATCGTGAGGCGGTGAAGTCATTCGTGCGCCGGACGGTGTCACGAACCCTCAATGTTGAAGAGCACACCTCGGGCGGCAACGTCCTGAACCGAAAGCGCTTTTCCATCGTCCAGGTGATCGATCAGAAACTCGATCGGCTCGTGCAGGGTATGCTGCAGAGCCAGGGCTCGCAAATGGAGCTGATGAGCCGCGTGGAAGAGATCCACGGGCTGCTCGTGGACCTCTCGCACTGAAGGAAAGGACACTCATGGCCGATAGTCTGCCCGGCGTACTCAACGCGTCACGATCAACCCACGCATCCTGCGGGCTCTGCGATGTCATAGGAAGAGATACTCCGTTTGTCGTGAAGGTTGTCCACTCCAGCGAAACCGAGCTCTGTCGGCTCGCTGAAGACAGCGACGTCGCCGAGGTGAACTGCGGCGACCTGCTGGTCGTGAACACCCGCTACGGGGGCGACCTTGCGCGGGTTCTCGGACCGGTGCAGGAGGAGAACTCCGATTCATGGGATCATGAGCGGGAGGTTCTGCGAGTCGCGGCCGATGCCGATGTTGCCCGGTTCGAGGACAACCTTCGCCGGGAGGAAGAGGCATTCGAGATCTGCCGGCAAAAGATCAACAGCCACGGTCTGTCGATGAAGCTTGTCAGCTGCCACTACGTTCTCGACGAGCCGAAGATCCTTTTCTTCTTTACCGCCGAATCACGCGTGGACTTTCGGGACCTCGTCAAGGATCTTGTGTCGGAGTTCCGGATGCGAATCGAGCTGCGCCAGATCGGGGTGCGCGATGACTCCCGCGTGCTCGGAGGCACCGGGGTATGCGGACGCGTGCTCTGCTGTCACGGCCTGACCGATAAGTTGCGGCCCGTCTCCATCAAGATGGCGAAGGTGCAGAACCTCTCTCTGAACTCCATGAAGATATCCGGTCCCTGCGGCCGACTTCTGTGCTGCCTCGCCTATGAGTACGATCATTACACCGAGCAGAAGCAGAAGCTGCCGAACGACGGGGCACGCATAAACTACGACGGAAGCAGCTTCCAGGTCTGCGATGTGAACGTGATCTCCAATCGCGTGCGCCTGTTCTCCCGCGATGAAGGACGCTACATCACCGTATCCGGCGAGCAGCTTTCCTACGATCGCGACGGACGGCGCTGGAGCATCAGCGGAGAGATCGTGCCCGGCGAGTAG
>JAWLDL010000266.1:0-3998 GCA_041686675.1 Spirochaetia bacterium
CGTGCAGCTCGACTCTCTCGGAAACGTCCACAGCCATCGCATCGAGGAATCGGTGATCCGCAGCCGCCACCGCTTCACCTACCAGGAGGTGGAGGACATAATCCACGGCAAGCAGCACAAACAGGCGCCCATCATTCACCTTATGCAGATGATGAGCCAGGTCCTGCGCAAGCGCCGCGAGGAAGAGGGCAGCATCGACTTCGACCTCACCGAGAAGCGCATCACCCTCGACGACGAAGGCATTCCCCGGACCGTGCAACCTGCTCAGCGGCTCGAGGCGAACCGCCTTGTCGAGGAGTTCATGCTGCTTGCCAACCGCGTTGTCGCCTCGCACGTGATCAACGAGGAGGCGCACAGAAAGAACGAGATGCCCTTCATCTACCGGGTTCATGAGACGCCCAGGGAGGAGGACGCACAGTCATTCCTGAGCGTCATCGAGAATCTCGGCATCCCCTACCGGGCGGGAGAATCAATCGAGCCCGAGGACTATCGCAACATCCTCTCCATCATCCAGAACCTCGAGTTCAAGGACTTCGTGGAAAAGATCGCCCTGTATTCCATGACAAAAGCGGTGTATTCCACCGAAAACGTCGGGCACTTCGGCCTCGGCTTCGACGCCTACACCCACTTCACCTCTCCCATCCGCCGCTATCCCGACCTCGTCATCCATCGCCTGCTCAAACGCTACGGGCGAAAGCAGCGGGCCGGCAGAACCAAGGCGCTGCAGAAGTTTCTCGAGCGCACCTGCGAGCACGCCTCTCAGAAGGAGAAAGTGGCGACGGACGCCGAGCGTGAGTACACCAAGCTCAAGTCGATGGAGTTCCTCGCGCGCCGGGTGGGAAACATCTACGAGGGCGTGATCTCCGGCGTCACCTCCTTCGGACTCTTCGTGGAGCTCACCCGCTACCTCATCGAGGGTCTCGTACCGCTCTCGACCATGACCGACGACCGCTACGTGTTCGATCAGGACAACTACCGCTACGTGGGGGAGAAAACCGGGAAGGCGTATCGACTCGGCGACCGGGTGCAGGTCCGCATCACCAATGTCTCGGTGGATGACCGTAAGGCCGACTTCGAGATAGTATGAGCCGCGGCGGGAAGGCATGGCATGAAGAATTACGACGCGTTCTACGAGCGGGTTGCACTGAAGTTTCAGATATACAACGGGCTCTTTCTCAACCTGCCGTTCGAGCAGGTGAAGCCGGCGGCGATCATGCTGCCGGTGTTTGCCGACTTCTGCAAGGAACGCCTCGAGACCGGTGAACACCCCGCACGGATCGTCGAGGCATTTGCCGAGGAGAAGCTCGACGGGACCACCTTCGACGAGCTGAAGAATCTGCTGTTCACGTTCATGCAGATTGTCGAGCGCCAGGTCGTGCTCTTTGACGCCCTCGAGGATGCAGCCTACGGACTCGTAGAGGACACCGACGGCGCGGGCTCGGTGCGCGACCTGCTGACGCGCCTCGAAGCCGAGAGTAACCTCGACGCCTACGAGCGGCAGCTCGAGGACTACTGCGTGCGAGTCGTACTCACCGCGCATCCCACCCAGTTCTACCCCGACGAGGTGCTCGCCATCATCACGGACCTCGGCGATGCGCTTCGCGCGGATGACCTGCGCGGCATCCACCGCATGCTCCTGCAGCTCGGGAAAACCCGCTTCATGAACAGGGAGAAACCCACGCCGCTCGATGAGGCACAGAGTCTGCTGTGGTTTCTCGAGCACATCTTCTATCACACCGCCGCCGGCATACAGCGGCGGCTCGTGGAACCCGTCGCAGGCGATGATCACCACAGACTCATCGCCGAACGACCCAAGATCGAGCTCGGGTTCTGGCCCGGAGGCGATCGCGACGGGAACCCCTACGTGACCTCCGAGCTCACGATCGCCACCGCCAACAGGTTGCGCACGAGCCTCCTGCGGCTCTATCTCGGCGACGTCCGCGAGCTTTTGCGCCGCCTCACCTTTCCGGGAGTCCATGAAGCGATGGAGCGGATCCGCGACCGGCTGAACGTGACCCTCTATCCTCTCATCCGCATTCAGCAGGTCGACTACACGGCTCAGGGTGATTGGGAGGACGCAAGCGAGGACGCCTACGACACCGCGGAGGAGCTTCTCGACGAGCTCGGTGACGTGCGAACCCAGCTCTACCGCGACCACATGGGCCTGTTTGCCGAGGAGCTCGAAGACCTCATGCTCAAGGTGCGCATCTTCGGCTTTCATTTCGCCTCGATGGATCTCCGACAGGACAGCCGGGTACACACCACGGTCATCACCGACATCATCTCGGTACTCGAGCGGCAGATGGCGAGGCAGGCCGAGGGCGATGAGCCGCAGTTTCAGACCGACTACGGCGGTGCCACGGTCGAGGAGCGCATTGCCGTACTCGAGGAGCTCTCGGGCATGCTTCCCTACGAGGGTGACATTCTCGGGCAGGTCGCCCGCAGCATAACCCGCGATACCGTGCTCTCGCTGCGGGCCGCCCGGGCCATTCAGCGGACGAACGGCCCAAGAGGGATGCACCGCTACATCATCAGCAATACGCGGTCGGCCGCCGACATCCTCGAGGTCTGGTTTCTCACGCGATGCGCGCTACCCGGCGGTGAGACGATCGACCTCGACATCGTTCCCCTTTTCGAAACGGTCGACGACCTCGAGAACGCCTACGGGATCATGCGCGGGCTCTACAGCCATCGCATCTATCAGGAGCACCTCTCACGCCGGGGAAACACGCAGTACATCATGCTCGGTTTCTCCGACGGCACCAAGGACGGCGGCTACGTCACCGCCAACTGGGAGATATTTCGCACCAAGCAGCGGCTGACCGAGCTTGCACGCGAGCGCGGTATCCGCGTGGTCTTCTTCGACGGTCGCGGCGGTCCGCCCGCCCGCGGCGGGGGGAACACCTACAAGTTCTACCGGGCCATGGGCCGCGCCATCGAGAGCCGCGAGATCCACCTGACCATCCAGGGCCAGACGGTAAGCTCGAAGTTCGGCACGCACGAGTCCGCCCGGCACAACCTCGAGCAACTGGTGACCTCGGGCCTGGAGAATCAGCTCTACCCCGAGCAGGGCTCGACGCTTACACGCGAGGACGAGGCTCTCCTCCAGGAGATCTCCGAGGCCGCGCACCGCCATTACCGTGCGCTCCGCGAGCACGAGAAGTTCATCCCCTACCTCGAGCGGATGACGCCGCTTCGCTTCTATGGGCTCACCAACATCGCAAGCCGGCCCACGAGCCGATCGAGTCAGGATCGCCTGAGCCTGGAGAATCTTCGCGCGATTCCCTTCGTCGGCGCCTGGAGTCAGCTCAAGCAGAACATTCCCGGATACTTCGGCTTCGGATCGGCCCTGAACGAGCAGATCGAAGCCGGGCGACTCGAGCAGCTTACGCGCCTCTACGAGCAGTCGCTGTTCTTCCGCACCCTCGTTGAGAACACCAGACAGAGCCTCTCCAAGACCTACTATCCGCTGACGAGCTATCTCGAGCACGACAGCGAGTTCGGTGACTTCTGGCGGCGACTGCGTGATGAGGCCGAGCTGACCAAGCAGACCTTTGCCCGGATTTCGGGAAGCCGCGAGCTCATGGCGACCGACCCCTCAATGCGGGACTCCATCCGCACGCGCGAGGAAATCGTGCTGCCGGTGCTCGTCATTCAGCAGTATGCCCTGTCGAAGCTGCGTGAGCTCGGAGACGGGACGCCCGCACCGACCACGGGCACGGCCACCACCGGGGCGGCCGCCGGAACCATGGCTGCCACGGGCGGCGGGGCCACCACCGATGCCGCCGACAGCGAGGAACTGCGCGGCATCTTCGAGAAGATGGTGGTGAAGTCGCTCCCGATCATCGTGAACTCGGCGCGGAATGCGGTGTAAGGGTCGGGAGCCTACAACTCCGCGCCGAGGAGAAAGTCGAGAAGGTTGAGCCACCGAACTCCCTCGAGCCTACCCGGCTCGAGGGAATCCATGCTGAGAAGTACCCGCGGGTACGCATCGGGGA
>JAWLDL010000267.1:0-3989 GCA_041686675.1 Spirochaetia bacterium
GAGTGCTGGGCGGCGGCGCCGGTTCCCGAGCCCGCGGGCGTACGGATGGTCATGGGCACCGTCGCGCGACCGCCGAACATGTAGCGGATCTTCGCCGCCTGGTTCGCGAGCTGGTCCATGCCGACCGCGATGAAGTCGCTGAACTGTATCTCAACGATCGGGCGCATACCGGTCACCGCGGCACCCGCCCCGGCTCCGATCAGCGCACCCTCGGAAATGGGCGTGTCGCGCACGCGCTCGTCTCCGAACTCCTCGACCATCCCGACGGACACACCGAAGGCCCCGCCGTAGACGCCGATATCCTCACCCATGAAAAAGACGTCCTCGTCCTTTCTCATAGCGGTGCTCATCGCCTCTTTTACTGCTTCTGCGTATGTAATCTCTCGCATGTTGACTGGCCTCCGTTATGCGTAGACGTCGGTGGTGAGAAGTTCCAGCGACGGTTCCTCGGCGTCCTCGGCGAACTTGACGGCCTGCTCGATGTTGTCGGCGGCCTGCTTCTCCATCTGATCGAGCTCCTTCTTCGAGAAGAGCTTCTCGTCCTCGAGCACCTTCCGCATGCGGGGAATGGGATCGAGCTTCTTCCACTCTTCGATCTCTTCCTTGGTGCGGTAGCGGTTGGCATCACTCTTGGAGTGACCTTTGTAACGGTAGGTGTTCGCGATAATGAGCACCGGACCGGTCTCCCGGGCGTGCTCGCGTGCCCACTCGGCGGTCTTGTAGACCTCGAAGATATCGTTCCCGTCGACGTTCACACCGGGGATGCCGTAGGCCTCCGCCCGCTTGGTGAGGTCGTCGATGTTGAAAGCTTTCTTGCGGCTGAAGGACATCGCGTACTGGTTGTTCTCACAGACGTAGACAACCGGCAGATCCCAGATCGAGGCCAGGTTGAGGGACTCGTGGAACACGCCCTCGTTCAGTGCCCCGTCACCAAAAAAGGAGACGACCACACGATCTATGCCCTTCATGCGGGTCGTGATGCCTGCTCCCGTGGCAATGGGGATGCCGCCCCCGACGATGCCGTTCGCGCCGAGGTTTCCGCGCTCGACATCGGCAATGTGCATGGAGCCGCCCTTGCCCTTGCAGTAGCCGGGCTCCTTGCCGAGGAGCTCCGCCATCATCCGGTTGAGCTCGGCACCCTTGGAGATGAGGTGGCCGTGTCCGCGGTGGGTACTCGTCATGAGGTCCTCGTCCTTCATGGGTCCCATGATACCGGTGGCGGTGGCCTCCTCACCCGCATAGAGGTGGGTCGTACCGTGCACCATACCGCGTGAGAAGAAGTAGGCAACCTTCTCCTCGAAATTGCGGGTATGGAGCATCTTCATATACATGTCCTGCAGCTTCTCTTTTCCCAACGACTTCGCAAGCGTCGTGGTCTCCGCCATCTCGTCCTCCCGAATATGTATCACGCGCGAAATTGCAATATCTTTCGCAATGTGAAAGTTCTTTCAAAAACGTACTGCACGGACGCCCGGAATGTCAAGTGTGCGCTCATTCGCTCGCTCAATCGATCTGAACGGTGATGTAAGACTCACATACGTGAACCACCGTTCACATTTTTCAATTTTTTTCTTGACAGATGCCCGGTATCGTCCCACAATACGGTTTAATAACAAACGTGAGCAGGTGCTCACAAACGTGAACAGTATGAACGAAGACCGATTGGAGCTTCTGGCCCAGGTTGCCGTCTGGTACTTCGAAGACGGCATCGATCAAAACGCAATCGCCGAACGCATAGGTCGATCCAGGTCGATGGTGTCCCGGATGCTCGCCGAGGTACGGGAGCGGGGCATCGTCGAGTTCCGGGTGAACTATCCTCTCCGCAGGGACCACGCCCGTGAACAGGCCATCGAAGACCACTACGGCATCGATCAGGCCTGGGTGCTCGGCGCGCCGCCGGAAGCCGACGCAGACACCCGCGCACGCATTCTCGGTAAGCTCGGCGCGCGCTGTCTGCAGTCGCGGCTTTTCGACGGCGTCCGGATCGGGGTCGGGCTCGGCGGGTCGGTGCAGGAAGTCATCAGGAACATGCCGTCCCTCGAGCTCCGTGAGGCGGTGGTGGTACAGCTCATCGGCACCCTGAGCGCCCGACACCCGGAGATCGATTCTTCGGAGCTCACCCGCATGCTCGCCGAGCGACTCAACGCGGAGAGCCGCCACGTGCCCTCCCCGGCAATCGTGAACACCCGGGTCACCGCCGACTCCCTGCTGCGGGAAAGCTCGATACAGCAGGCGCTCGAAGCGGCGCGCAACGTGGACGTTGCCCTCATTGGCGTCGGCACCATGCTCCCGCAGCCATCGTCGCTGCATATGCTCGGATTCGTTCCCCAGGCGGACATCGACGCCATCAAGGGCCTCGGGGCCGTCGGTGATCTTCTGATGCGCTACATAGACCCCGACGGCGAAGAGATCCATATGCCGGGAGACCGGCATGTCATCGGCGTGCCCCTCGAGGCGCTGCGGGAAATCCCCTCGGTAATAGCGGTTGCCGCGGGAGAACCCAAGGTCGAGTCTCTGCGGGCTGCCCTTGCGGGCCGGTACTTCGATGTACTCGTAACGGATGCGGACACCGCGGACGCCCTGATGAGCGGCGACGCCCGGACACAGAGGAGAGAGATTCATGGCTAATATCGGATGGCTACTGCTGGCACTGGCAGCGGTGTGGGCGCTTCAACTGGTGCTTTCGCTGTACCAGTCGAAACGCTTCCACCGTAAGGTCTTCGAGCTCCGCAAAGAGGGCGACAAGGCCAGCGTTGGAATGACCGGCTCGAACTGGAAACGAAAGGTGTATGCGGTCATCGTCGTCGATGAGGATCGGGAAACCGTCCACGCGTACAAGCTGGACGGGTTTACCGTCTTCGCCAACCTCGAACCGGTTCCCGAGCTGGTCGGATTACCGCTTGCCCGTTTCGACAAGGGTGAGCCGGTTTCGGGTGTTACCCGAAAGGTATGGACCGCGTTCCAGAACGCGGCCGGCTACATCCGGGACGCGGATGCGAAGGCCGCCGAGCCGGAGTCCGATTCCGCAATCGTGGTCGAAAACGAATCCCTCCCGACCGGTTACTCGGTCGGTGAGTCAAAGCAGGAAAGGAGGTGAGAACCACAGAGAAGAGAAGCCGGTACGGCGAACCGGCACACACTGAACGGCGTGTGTATTCGCGCCAATGAGAAAACCTTGTTAGGAGGCAATGGATGGAAGGCCTTGCAAATGCAGCTGAATGGTTCATCGGCCTGTTTCAGGCAGGCGGTGAAACCTTCATGGGTCTGGTAACGGGAATCATACCGTTGCTTGTCGTGCTGATGACGTTCTTCAACACGCTGATTGCCCTGATCGGACCCGAAAAGGTCGACAATGTTGGTCAATGGGCGGCGCGAGGCGGATTGCTGTTCTACCCGATCCGCTACATCGTGCTCCCGTTTCTCGCAGTACTGTTTCTCACGAACCCGATGGCGTACACCCTCGGTCGATTCCTCCCGGAGAAGTTCAAGCCGGCGTTCTACGACTCGGCGGTTTCCTTCGTGCACCCTCCGCTCGGAATCTTCCCCCACGTCAACCCGGGTGAGATTTTCGTGTGGGCAGGTATTGCGAACGGAATTACGGAACTCGGACTCGGTTTGGGCGATCTGGCGGTACGCTATCTGCTCACCGGTATCGTCGTCATCTTCATCCGCGGCATCGTGACCGAGCGCATAACGGCGGTCATGTGGACCCGCCAGAAATAACAGGAGGTAATCATGGCTGGTGGTATAGCGAAGAGTCTTGAACGCATCGGTCGCGCCGTAGGTGGCGTGGTTGCCGCTCTGTATCAGGCGGGCCGCGACACAATCGATCAGGTGGTGAAGAACATTCTGCCGTTCATGGCGTTCATCTCGCTGCTCATTGGTATTATCAATGCATCGGGAATCGGCGACGCCATCGCCCAGGGACTGACCGCACTCGCGGGCAGCCTGGTGGGACTGCTGATACTCTCCGTCATCGTCGGCTTTCC
>JAWLDL010000268.1:0-3984 GCA_041686675.1 Spirochaetia bacterium
GCCCGGGCTGCCGGTGAGACCCTCGAGCCGGGCGGGGCGCAGAGTCACCTCATGGCCGCGCGCGCGGACCTCGGCAAGCACGTCGGCTATAACGAGCTCGTCCTCCTCCGGGGAGTAGGTGCAGGTCGAGTACACGATTCGCCCGCCCGGGCGGCAGAGCTCCACCGCCCGTGTGAGAATCCGGCGCTGCCTCCCGTGAAGCATGCGGTAGTAGCCCGGCGGGCCGGGCCGAAGCGAAGAGACATTGCGTCGCGAGGTGCCCTCACCGCTGCAGGGAGCGTCGACGAGGACCCGGTCGTAGCCGGCGGGCTCTCCGGGGAATGAGCCCCCGTCGTGGGAGGTTGCGGCAATGCAGGAGAGGCCGAGCCGCTCCCACGCCGGTCGGCCGGCCTGCAGGCGCTTGCGGTCGGTGTCGTTGCAGATCACCGTGCCGCTATCACCCATAAGGGAGGCGATGAGGGCGGTCTTGTTTCCCGGCGCGCCGCAGAGGTCGAGCACGCGCTCTCCCGGCTGCGGATCGAGGAGGACGGCGGGGACCATCGAAACCTCCTCCTGCAGGTGCAGCAGCCCGAGCGCGCGGGCAAGCCGGTTCCCCGGTCGCGGGTCGGGCCGCCGCCCGCCGCCGGCGGCCCACAGCCGATACCCCCGCTCGAGCCAGGGCAGTTGTTCGAGCTCCACCTCCGGCTCCACGTCCCGAAACCAGGTCTCGAACTCCGCCCGGCCGAGGCGCGACGGGTTCCTCCACGCGGAGACGGGCAGGGGACGGCGCAGGGCGCAGAGAAAGGCCTCCCACTCCGTCCCCAGGAGGGGTCGGTAGCGCTCGAGGTGTGCGAGGGCGTACTCGGGAAGCTCTTTTCCAGCGCTCACTCGTTGTCGTCGACCGTAGCCTTGGTCGCGCCGGTGGAGATGCCGCCGTCGACCAGCAGGGTCTGCCCGGTTACGTACTCGCTTGCGTCGGATGCAAGGAAGATCACCGCGCCGTCGAGATCGTGGGGCCGGCCCGGTCTGTTCAGCGGAATGCGGTCCTCGAGGTACTCGACCCAGGCCCGGTTCTCGTAGAGGGCCTTGTTCTGCTCCGTCTTGAACCAGCCCGGCGCGAGGCAGTTCACGGTAATGCCGTAGTCACCCCAGTCGTCGGCGAGGCTCATCGTCATCTGCTTCACCCCGCCGCGGCTTGCGCAGTAGGGGGTGATGCCGGCGTAGCCGAACACGCTCGTCACCGACCCGATGTTCACGATCCGGCCGTACCCGCGCGGGATCATCTTTTTCGCGACAGCCTGCGCCACGAAGAAGGTGCCGCGGAGGTTGGTGTCGAGGACGGTGTTCCAATCATCCCAGGTCACCTCCACCGCCGGCTTTCTGATATTGAGGCCCGCGTTATTGATGAGGATGTCGATCTTCCCGTAGTGATCGTGGGCGGCCTCGACCATGGCGGTGATGCTTCCCTCCTCACGGACGTCGAGCTCGAGGGGGAGGGCGCGACGCCCCATGCCTTCGATTTCCGCCCGGAACTCAGAGAGCTTGTCCGCGTTCCGGCTCGTGATGACGAGATCGGCGCCCGCGCCCGCGAGCGCTCGCGAAAAGTACTGGCCGAGCCCGCGACTCGCACCGGTGACGATGGCAACGTTTCCGCTCAGATCGAATGATTTCGTGCTCATGTTTCTCTCCTCTTACGTGCCCGGCTTGAGAATCACCTTCATCAGGCCCTCGTCGCCCTTGTACAGACGGCGGAACCACTCGGCACCCTCGGAGAGGGGGGCGACCGCGCTGACGAGGGGATCGAGGTCTACCGCCCCACGGCGGATCATTTCGAGGCAGGCCGGGTACTCGCCGGAGGATGCGTTGGATCCCTGGACACGGATCTGCCGGGTGACGAGGTACTGAAGCGGCGCCTCGATCTTTGGGGCAAAGTTCCCGATAACGGTCACCGTTCCCCCTCGCCGCACGCTCGATACGGCGCTGTCGAAGGAGGCCTGCAGCCCCACCGCGTCGAAGGCGCTTCGCACGCCGCGTCCCTCGGTCAGCTCCGCGACCACGGGCCACAGCTCGGCGGTTTTGGTGTTCACCACCCGGTCGGCGCCGAGCGCCGTCGCCTTTTCGAGCTTCCGGTCGTCGATGTCGGCGGCGATCACCGGCCCGTAGCCCGTCGCGCGGAGCACCTGCACCACGAGGAGTCCTATCATCCCCGCGCCCACCACCACCGCGGCGTCGCCGGTTTGATGCGGGGTGATCTCCGCCGCATGCATCGCGATGGACACGGGCTCCACCATCGCCGCATGCTCGTAGCTCACGCCCTCCGGCAGAATGTAGATACCGCGCTCGGGAACCGCGACGTACTCCGCGAGCGCGCCGTCCTGCCGGTACTCGTCGGCGCTCACACCGAGCACTCTGCGGTTCTCGCAAAAGTTGATCTCACCACGGCGGCAGTAGAAGCATTCGCCGCAGTAGAGGGTGGAGTCGAACGTCACCGCGTCGCCGACTGAAACGTGCTTGACGCGAGGGCCGACGGCGGTCACGTCGCCCGCGGCCTCGTGGCCCATGATGACAGGGGGAATGCGCCGGCCGGTGCTCCCGTCCTGTCCGTGGACATCGCTTCCGCAGATACCCACAGCCCGTACCTTCACGAGGACCTCGTCCTCGGCCAAGTCCGGTTCCGGTACGTCTTTGTATTCGAAGTGGTTGTACTCAACCAGCTCCAGTGCTTTCATGCTGTGTCCTTGTCCACCACCTCGCCTGTTTCGCGTCGGGGCGGGTGAGAATCGTCTGGGCGCATCAGATGCGCGTTGTGGCATTGTGAATGGAAAACGACGCGAGAGCAAGGTTGTCGATACGACACGTGGTTGCCACGGCCGGCATTGCCGCCTACTGCTTGCAGCTTGATGGATGAGTGGCTCGACTACATAATGCACATCGGGGTAATGCACATCGGGCGTTTCGCGTCACGGGCTTCTCGATGCGATCCGAGGCAGTCCAGCATGGATAGAGGGGTATCTCCAGATGAAGAAACGGCACATGTCGGACGCACGGTTCGGGGTGCTCATGTCTCTCCCCGGCCTCGCGATTCTGCTGCTCTGGGTCGGTGTCCCGCTGATCCTCCTGATCGGAGTAAGCTTCACTCGATTCGATGTCATCACGCCGACAGTGTTCGTCGGCCTCGCCAACTACGCGGAGATGCTCGGCGACCGAATCTTCCGGCTCGCATTCATGAATACGATCGTCTTCTTTGCGGGCTCGACGCTGCTCGCCTTCGTCATTTCGTTCCCGGCAGCCTGGTGTCTGAGCCGAATCGGGCGCGGCGGAACAACGATGCGGACACTTGTCATGTTTCCCTGGGCGGTGCCGCTCATCGTTTCAGGGTTCATCTGGGGATGGATCTTCAACTCCTCCTACGGAGTGCTGAACCACCTCCTGGTGGTGTCGGGAGCGGTTGCGAACAACGTGAACTTTCTCGGAGAGACTACGACGGCAATGATGGCAGTCATCGTGGCGGACAGCTGGACCCGCGTGCCCTTCATGACCATCCTTACCCTGGCCGGATTCGAAGGCATCAGTCGTGACCTCTACGAGTCGGCCTCCATTGACGGGGCGGACATCTTTACGACGATGCGCCACATTACGCTCCCGCTCGCGAAAGGGCCCATTCTGACGGGCTTACTGATTACCAGCATATTCTCCTTCCGCACGATAGACGCGATCTTCTCGCTGACGCGGGGCGGCCCGGCTCGCGCGACGTACGTGCTCGGCCAGCTAAACCTGGACTATCTCTATAACTACATTCAGTTCGGCAAAGCCGGCGCGGTGAGTGTGCTTCTGATGTTGGCCTGTATGGCCATCGCATCCGTCTACGTGTATTTCCTCTTCAAGGAGTAGTCGCATGACCCCGCGAAGACTGGCAAGCAATGCACTCGAGCATAAGGTAACCCCCTACGTGGGGATGACGATAATCCTCATTCTGCTGCTCGGCCCGATCTACTGGACACTGAT
>JAWLDL010000269.1:0-3966 GCA_041686675.1 Spirochaetia bacterium
AACTCAACGGTTCCGGAGTGCGATACACGGGCGTGTTTGCGTTTCTCTCTCTCGTCCTTCGAGCTCATCTACGCTCCGTATGGAACCATGTCGATCAGGATACTCATGTACGGCATTTCGGTGCAAGGGCTCACATCAGGCAAAGATGAGGGTCAGCACCACGATTATCACGAGCGCCGGAAGCATGTTCATGATGCGCAGGCGCTTGATCTCGAGTATGTTGATGCCGAGCCCGATCAGGAGCAGTCCGCCGACGGCGGAAAGCTCATCGACAACGACCTCGGTCAGCAGGTCCTCGAGCTGTGCGGCGAGCAGTGTCAGGCCTCCCTGGTAGATCAGCAGCGGGATGACGGAGAACAACACCCCGAGGCCGAGGGCCGAGGCCAGCGCCACCGAGGAGAAGCCGTCGAGAACCGATTTCGCCAGCAGCAGGTTCGGCTCACCGCCGAGCCCCTCTTCAAAGGCGCCGAGAATGGTCATCGAGCCCATGCAGTAGAGCAGAAACGCGGTGATCATCCCCTCGGTGAACTTCTCGTTGGATGACTTCAGCCGCGTCTTGAGCTTCTCGCTCACACGCTCCATGCCGGATTCCAGCCCCATCAGCTCGCCCAGAATGCTCCCGAGCACGATGCTGAAAATCATCAGGAGCATATGGGATGTGCGGGATGCCATAGAGAATCCCACGTACAGCGTGAACAGCCCGAGGCCCTGGAACACGATGTCGGTAACCCGTCGCGGGAGGCGGGCGTTGAGCAGCATACCCGCAGTACTGCCGACGATGATAGCGCCTGCGTTGATCAACGTGCCTGTCATGATTGGCTTCGTTATGGCACGATTCGCCGTGGGACGCAAGCCCCGGCAGATGCGCCTCGGGGAAGAAGCGAGTCGGGTGGAAGCGAGCTTGACGTCGGCGTCGAGTTGGTCAATGCTTGAGGGCGAGTACAGTATGCATCCAGAAACCAAATACACGAACGTTCCCGGAGAGGACAGCGGCCATGACATTGTCGTCTATGGCCTCACCCGATGTGAGCCCTGCAAGGAAGCGCGCAGCTATCTCGAATCGCGCGGGTGGGCGTATAAGTACGTGCACCTCGAGCGCCAGCCTCAGGAGATCCGACAGGAAATGAAGAAAGAGTTCGCTCGCGCCCACGGGAAGCGTCCGGTCTTCCCGGTGCTCGAAATCGACGGGGAGCTCCACTTCGGTTTCAGTCAGGCAGCATGGGAACAGTGGATCAACGGGGCATCGCCGGACAAGGCCTGACCGATGAGGGCCTGCTCCCGCGGCCACGGCGGTCTTTCGTCCCGCGCGCCGGTCACGGTTCTCGCTGTCTTCGCGCTTCTGGTCCCGGGATGTGCCGGAGCCCCGGAGCCGCAACGCGACGCCCCGGCGGCTCCACCCCCTTCGGCGCATGAAGCACCGGGAGCACCCGCCCCCCAGGCTCCCGCCCCGGACTACCCCAGCCCTCCTGATACCGGAGAACCCCTTGCCGAAATCGCCTACGTCGGCCCTGACGGCAACATACACACCGTTGACCGCGACGGCCGCAATCATCGCCAGGTGACCGCACGCCCGACGGCGTCGGAGAGGGCGAGCCTGCGCTACGGGGGCCCCGCCTGGTCGCCGGACGGAAGCTCTCTTGCGTTCATAAGCTTCGAACACGGCAACGAGGGAGTCCGCTCGGCGCTGCATGCAGTGGGCGCCGACGGTGAAACGCGGCGTACCCTCGTTGCGCGAACCGCCGTCTCCCCACTCTATCTCGGATGGTCTCCGCAGGCCCGGATGCTCGCCTTCGTCGGCACGAGACCCGGGTCTTCGGAGCTCGAGCTGCGCGCGGTCGACGTCGGCGGGGAGCAACCCGGCGGGCGGAGCGAGCGCGAGGCGGAATCGGCGCAAACGCTCGTGGAGGGACGCCCGCTCCACTGGACATTCTGCGCGGGCGGCACGCAGATCCTCGCCCACGTCGACGGCACACGTCGCTACGGCGGGCGCGTCGCCGTATTCGAGCTCGGCGGCGGCACGGTGAACGGCAACGGAGGCGCCGCCGGCGGGCGCGAACCCCCCGGCGGCGCCCGCGTTATCGAGGACAACCCCACCGCCTTCCGCGCCCCCGCGTGCTCGCCGGACGGCAGCGAGGCACTGGTCGCCGCCCGTTCGGGGGAGACAGGCGCGTCGGGGTCATCGGACGCGTCGGGATCACCGAGCTCGCCGGAGCCGTCGAGCCTCCAGGGCGGTCGGATCCTGGCCGTAGACCTCGAGAGCGGGGCCACGCGGCGCCTTGCAGCTTTCGAGGGGCGGACCGCGTTTTCCTACAGCCCCGACGGGCGCCACATTGCCTACACTGACGGAGTCATGACCCGTTTCGGCGGCATTCGCGGTCAGCTCTACATCATGCCGGCAGCTTCCCCGGCCACGCACCAGCGGCCTGAGGCGGGCGAGGAGCCGACGCCGATCGAGGATGCCCCATCGGTGCTGGCCTTCTTCTGGTCACCGGACGGCAGCCGCCTCGCGTTCCTCCAGCCGGCTCTCGGCGGCGAGAATCCCTCCGAGCTCATCGTCTCGCTTACCGTGCTGGATCTTGCAGACGGCTCCGCGCAGAGCATCGCACCGCTCAACCTGTCGCCGATTTTCGCCAACGAGGTCGTGTACCGCTTCGATCAGTTTGCGCGCTCCTCGAGCATCTGGGCTCCGGATGGTTCGGCACTCGCGCTGGGGCTCATCGACGCGACCGGTGCGCCGGGCGTATACGTCATCCCCACACCGGGCGAGCGTTCGGCACCGCGGCGGGTCGCCTCCGGAGACCTTCCGGTATGGCGCCCCATGGCCGTCCGTGCCGATAGTGACCGCATTGCGCTAACAGAAACTTGTTCTTTCGGTGCCCGTGTTTGTATGTTTCGGTGAGCGTGAACGACTGGAAGGGCTGGTACACACACTGGGATAGACACTTCTCCCTCGGGATGCTCGCACTCGGCGTGGTGGTGGTGGTCTGCGCAGAGCTCGGCTGGCCCCTCGGCGCGGTGACCCGGCCGGCGATATCCATCTTCACCGTGGTGTGGACAACCACCGGACTCACCCGCCTGTATCGCAGCGTATCCGCGCACACCCTTGCCGATCGCATCACCACCCTGCGGCTCGGCTTCGGCGCCGGTGCCCTCATTCTCCTGGCAGCAGGTGAGCTCTTCACGGCGGGGGCCGGCGCGGCAGGCGGCGGTTCGGGAGCCGGCGGCCTCAGCGTTGCCGGGGTTTCCGGTGTCGGCATTACATATCGCGTCGTGTTCACCCTCTTTCTCGTGGTCGCGGTACTCAGCGATTTCTTCGACGGCCGCATCGCCCGTCGGACTGTCTCGAGCCGCTTCGGTGAAGACTGGGATATGCAGAACGACGCCGCCTTTGCGATGATACTCTCCATTGCCGCGGTGGTGTTCGTGGGCGTGGACTCCTGGGTTCTCCTCATCGGGCTGGCGCGATACCTCTTCGTCCTTGCCGTTCCCGGCTCCCACGAGGAGGTTACCACATCCCGGGGCTACGACCTTCTCGGGAAAACCGTATGCGCCGTGACGGTCATCAGCCTGGCCGCGGTGGTAGCCGCCGGCGAGCCCGGACCGGCTGCATCAATCGCGCTCGGAACGTCGCTTTTCCTGTTGATGATTTCCTTCGGCTGGTTCATCTACCTGCTGCGACGCGAACGCGTATCGACGACCACGTATCTTCCCGCGGGTACCCATGCCTCAGAGCGCATCGGCACCGCCGACTGACGACGCCCTCACGAGGCGGATCTCCAGAAACATCGCGCTTGTGGCGGGCGGCGCCGGTGTCTCGACATTCGGAACGGGGCTCTACGCGGTCGGCACTGTGCTTTACATCACCGAACAATTCAACTCGCCGGCCCTCGTTTCGGCATTCAACTTCCTTGCCTTCGCCCCTGCAGCACTGCTGGCCCGCCCCATCGGCAACCTGGTAGACCGGGC
>JAWLDL010000270.1:0-3958 GCA_041686675.1 Spirochaetia bacterium
CATCTGGCTCGAGGAGTACGCACATGAGGGCTGGCTGAAAAAGGGCATCGAGCTCAATATCGCGAACCTGGCCGGCGTGCCCTCCATTGTGTACGGCCTGCTGGGGCTGGGACTGTTTGTCAGTACCCTCGGGATGGATTTCGGCACTGTTGCCGTGGGAGCTTTCACACTGACGCTGCGGGCCCTGCCCATCGTCATTGTATCCTCCCAGGAGGCGATCCGGGCCGTACCCGACTCGCATCGTCACGCGTCCCTGGCGCTCGGAGCGACGCGATGGCAGATGATCCGGACGGTTACCCTGCCGGAGTCGATCCCGGGGATCATGACCGGAACCATTCTCGCGCTCGCCAACGCCATGGGAGAGACCGCGCCGCTGATCATGATCGGTGCGGCCACGAGCATATACAGTGCGCCGCATGGCCTCTTCAGCAAGTTCAGCGCCATGCCGATGCAGATCTTCGCATGGTCGGACTTCCCCGGCCGGGACTTCCAGCACGGGGTGGTGCCCGCGGCCATCATCACTCTGCTCATCATACTACTCACGCTGAACGGGCTCGCAATATACATCCGATACCGGGCATCCAAGCGGAAGATCGTGTAATGGCGGAAAACACTGTGATGGACGATACGCGGACTTCAGTGGGAGAGGGCGCAGCCGGCGAGGGAATTATCGAGGTGCGCAATCTCAACTTTTCTTATGGTGCCACGCAGGTTCTCTACGATATCTCGTTCAACATCCCGAAGAACGCGGTGACCGCAATAATTGGCCCCAGCGGCTGCGGTAAGTCGACATTCCTTCGGGTTCTGAATCGCATGAACGATCTCGTGGGACCAACCACCGAGTCGGGCGAGGTGCTGCTGAACGGCAAAAACGTCTACGACCCCGATATCGAGCCTGTGCGGCTGCGGCGGGAGATCGGAATGGTGTTCCAGCAACCGAACCCCTTCCCGAAGTCGATCTACGACAACGTGGCCTTCGGGCCCCGGGCGCACGGCATCACGGACAAACGGCAGCTCGAAGAGATCGTGGAACGGAGCATGCGCAGGGCAGCTCTCTGGGACGAGGTCAAGGACCGACTCCACAAGAACGCGCTCTCGCTTTCAGGCGGTCAGCAGCAGCGCCTCTGCATCGCCCGTGCAATCGCCGTGGAGCCTGAGGTCATCCTCATGGACGAACCGGCCTCCGCGCTCGATCCCATCGCCACCAGTCGCATCGAAGACCTCATCAAGGAGCTCAAGGAGCGCTACACGGTCGTCATCGTGACGCACAACATGCAGCAGGCCGCACGCGTCGGCGATTACACCGCGTTTTTCCTTAACGGCTACCTGATCGAAATCGACAAGACCGAGAAGATCTTCTACAATCCCGCGGACGACCGCACCCGAGACTACATTCAGGGCCGCTTCGGCTGAGCGGCCCGGCGGTGACACACGCCGGTGTGCCGGGGGCGCCGACTACCGCCGGGGGCGCCGGCTGGCGCCGCGGGCCGACTACCGCCGCGGGCCGACTACCGCCGCGGGCGGCGGCAGCCGACGCGGCCGCCGGCCCCGTTCCATCCCCCGTCCTACAAAGCCACCTCTTTCATCCGCGACTCATAGAAGGTGTGAAGCAGGTGGTGCGATCTCTCGCCGAGCGGTTTCTCGAGGAAGCGCTCGTAGAGCTCGATTACCGCGGGATTCTCGTGCGACATGCGGATCGGCTTCTGCTCGTCTTCCTCGTAGATGGCAGCGATCCGCGCACGGCGCACCTCGTCGGTAGTCATCCGTGGCTGACCTCCACCTCCGATGCACCCACCGGGACAGGTCATGACCTCAACGAAGTGGTAGGTCGCCTCGCCGCCGCGGATTCGCTCGAGGAGGCCCCGCGCGTTGCCGAGTCCATGTGCGACCGCCACCTTCACCTCCACCCCGTCGAGGAAATCCCACGCGGCGACAGGATCGGTGATGGTCACCGAGGCCTCTTTGACCCCTTCCAGGCCGGCAAGCGGAGCCACATGCATCTGTTCGGTCGGCAGGGGCCGCCCGGTTATGACGTGATGAGCCGTCCGCAGTGCGGCCTCCATGACGCCGCCGGTATTCGCGAAGATGTCGGCGGCCCCGGTTGAGATACCGAGCGGCGCGTCCATCTCTTCTCCGGGCAGCGCGGCAAAGTCGATACCGGCCTCGCGAATCATCTCGCCGAGCTCACGGGTGGTCAGCACATAGTCCACGTCCCGCACACCGCTGTCCGTCATCTCCTCGCGCGCCGCCTCGTACTTCTTCGCGGTACAGGGCATGACCGATACGACGGTCATCTGCGCCGGGTCGATCCCGAGTTCTTCGGCGTAGTAGCTCTTGGCAAGGGCGCCGAACATCTGCTGCGGGCTCTTGCAGCTCGAGAGATTGTCCAGCATGTCAGGGAAGAAGTGCTCTGCAAAGTTGATCCATCCGGGTGAGCAGCTCGTGAACTGCGGCAGGGCCACCTCTTCGCCGTGCACCAGGGCCCGGGTGAGCCGGTGCAGGAGCTCGTTGGCCTCCTCCACGATGGTGAGGTCGGCTGTGAAGTCCGTGTCGAACACCTTATCGAAGCCGAGCCGGCGAAGTGCCGCAGTCATCTGCGACGTAACGCGCGTTCCAGCCGGATATCCGAAGCACTCGCCGAGGGCGGCGCGGATGGCCGGGGCGGTCTGTACGACGACGAGCTGCTCCGGGTCATCGAGAGCCGCCCATACCGCGTCGACGTGGCGCTGCTCGGTGATCGCGCCGACCGGGCACACCGCCGCACACTGCCCGCACTGAACACAGGCGGTGGTGTCGAGGTTGTTCGCAAAGGCCGGCCCGATCTGCGTGGCGAAGCCTCGCCCCTGGGGTGAGAGGGCGGAGACCGACTGAACCTGCGAGCATACCGTCACGCAGCGGCGGCATTTGATGCACTTTGCCGCGTCTCGCACGAGTGCGGCCGTGGTGGCGTCAATGTGCGCCGGCGTCCGCTCTCCCGCATACCGCTCCTCGCGAATCCCGAGCTCCCACGCAAGCTGCTTGAGCTCGCAGTCGTCGGCGCGCCCGCAGTACTGACAGTCGCCGTCGTGCTCGCTCAACAGGAGCTCCACCACGGTCTTTCGCGCGGCCCGTGCGCGCGCCGAATTGGTGCGCACCTTCATGCCGTCGGTGACCGGTGTCACGCAGGCCGGCACCGTGGTCTTCGCGCCCTCGAGGTCGACGACGCATACCCGGCATGCACCGAGGGCTTCGTGGCCTTCGAGGTGGCAGAGCGTCGGAATGCGGATGCCCGCAATTCCGGCCGCATCGAGTATGGTGCTGCCCGCCGGTGCATCTGTCTCGTGTCCGTTTATCGTGATCTTAGGCATGGACGTCCTCCTTTGCCGGGGTCTTCCCGTAGTCGCAGCGCAGGCATCGGTGTGCCTGTCGGACGGCAACCGCCTCCGACCAGGGCAGCTCTACTTCCGAGAAGTTGTGCCGTCGCCGGTCCACCGGGATCGTCTCCAGCGGCTCACGAGGGTCGGGCGAGGGGTCGGCGTCCGGGTCAAACGCGGTGTCCACCGGGCGGTCCTGTCGCCAGAAGGCGTGCTCCTCCCCTGTAAGGTAGAGATCGATGCCGTAGGCTGCCCGCTCTCCGGCAGCAATTGCCTCTACGACCGAGGCCGGTCCCAGCACGGCGTCGCCGCCGGAAAATATCCAGGGGTCTGCGGCCTGGCCGGTCACCGGATCGGCCCGCAGGAAGCCGTCGTCATCTCGCTTTATATCGTGGTTGTCGCCGAGCTCGGCTCCGTCGAGGCGCTGCCCGATTGCGACAATGACCTGATCGGCGTCGATCTCGAAGGGCTCGGCCTCTCGCCGCTGCGGCTTCCGTCTGCCGCTTCTGTCGAACTCTCCGAGGGAGAGCTCCACGCAGCGGACAGCGGTGACGCCGCCGGAGGAAACCCCAAGAACCTCGGTCGGCTGGACGCGGGGCAGAAGC
>JAWLDL010000271.1:0-3951 GCA_041686675.1 Spirochaetia bacterium
CAACCTCATCTACAGCGGGCAGAGCATCCACGATGCCGGTCTCAAGCACGAAGTCGCGGTTACGCTCATGGCGCTGCCGCCTGGCATCGCCGGCACCGCTCATACCGCGGAGTTCTACGAGAACACGCTCCGGGAGATCCTCGACGCGGGGATTCCATACGACTCGGTGGTATTCAAGGATGCCTCGGGAACTGCAACCCCGCGAACCGTGCACGAAACAATCGCGCGCGCCCGGAAGATGCTCGGCGAGGGGACGAAGCTCGTTTTCCACACCCACGAGACCGCCGGCACGAGCATCGCCTGCTACATCGCCGCAATCGAGGCAGGCGCTGATCAGGTTGATTGCTCACTCGCACCGGTCTCCGGCGGCACCTCACAACCCGACATCATTTCGCTGTGGCAGGTGCTGCGCGGGACGGAGTTCGAGCTCGAGGTCGACGTCGAGAAGGTCCGCGAGGCCGAGGAGGTCTTCAAGGAATGCATGGCCGACTACTACATGCCGCCCGAGGCGAAGTCCGTCGAGCCGCTCATTCCCTTCTCTCCCATGCCAGGCGGAGCACTTACCTCCAACACGCAGATGATGCGTGACTCGGGCATCCTCGACCGCTATGCCGAGGTCGCTGCAGCTATGGAGGAAGTCGTCGCCCGCGGCGGCTACGCTACATCGGTGACGCCGGTCAGCCAGTTCTACTTCCAGCAGGCCTTCAACAACGTCATGGTGGGGCCCTGGAAGAAGATCGCCGAGGGCTACGGCAAGATGGTGCTCGGCTACTTCGGAAAGACCCCTGAGGATCCCGACCCGGAGATTGTCGAGCTCGCCCGCGAGCAACTCGGCCTCGAGCCGACGACCGAGAAGCCCGTGGACCTCAACGACGCCGACCCCGGCAAGGGCGTCGAGCCGGCGAAGGCCATGCTCGACGAGGCGGGGCTGCCTCATACGGATGAGAACGTGTTCATTGCTGCCACCTGTAAAGACAAGGGCATCACCTTTCTCAAGGGTGAGGCGGTCGCCAACATCCGCAAGAAGGCGAAGGAACCGGCAGGCGCCGCGGCCGCCGGCACCGGTGCCGGCGGGAGTGGTAGCGCGGGAGGTGCGCAGGCGCCGGCCGCAACCGGTGAGGGCACCGATACCTACACCGTCACCATAAACGGCCGCGACTATACCGTGCGCATTGACGGAGATACTGCAGTGGTGGACGGCGCACCCTACGCCATAAGCGTGACCGAGGGTGGCGGGCCGCGCAACGGCAGCGCTACAGGGACGACCGCCGCGGGCACCGCGGGGGCTGCGGCCGGCGGGCCGGCTTCCGCAGGCGCGCCTGCCGCCCAGGGTGCTCAGGCTGCGACCGCTGAGACGGTCGTGGTTCCCGCCCCGCTTCCCGGCATCGTACTGCGCCTCAACGTCGGCGTCGGTGACAGCGTCCAGGAGGGCGACGTGCTGCTGGTCCTCGAGTCGATGAAGATGGAGAATCCCCTCCCGGCACCCGCCGGCGGGATCGTGCAGGAGATCAAAGCGGCTCCCGGCGATCAGGTGGCTGCCGAGCAGGTCCTCGTGACGATCGGACGGTAATCGATGGAGATCACAACCGCACTGTCCCAGATCTGGAATACGACCGGCATCATGAGCTTCTCGGCAGGGCAGATCATCATGATCGTCGTCGGGCTCGTGCTGATATACCTCGGGATCGCAAAGGAGTTCGAGCCGCTCCTGCTGGTTCCGATCGGCTTCGGCGGCATCCTTGCGAACATCCCGACCGCCGCCATAACGGAGGTCACCACCCTCGCGGTGAGTGCGGTGAACCCGGAGACCGGTGAGACGGTAAGGCATCTCGTGCAGTCATCGGGAGGGTTCGTCGGTCAGATCTACGGGTTCGGTATCGAATCGGGCCTGTTTCCGCTGCTCATCTTCATGGGCGTCGGCGCGCTGACAGACTTCGGCCCGCTCATCGCCAATCCCAAGACCGCCTTTCTCGGCGCTGCGGCGCAGGTCGGCATCTTTGCCACGCTCATCGGCGCGCTTGCGCTTACTGAATACCTCGGCTTCGATTTCACGCTTGCCGATGCCGCGGCCATCGGGATCATAGGCGGCGCGGACGGCCCGACCGCCATTTTCCTCGCCGGAAAGCTCTCGCCGCATCTCCTCGGGGCCATCGCTGTGGCAGCCTACTCCTACATGGCCCTCGTTCCGATCATACAGCCGCCCATTATGCGCCTTCTCACCAGACCCGAGGAGCGTACGGTGGTGATGAAGCAACTTCGACCGGTGAGCCGCGTCGAGCGCGTTGTCTTTCCGCTGGCGGTTCTCGGCATCTGCATTCTACTGCTGCCGAGTGCAACGCCGCTCATCGGAGCCCTCATGTTCGGGAACCTGATACGTGAATCCGGCGTCACCGATCGTCTCGCACGAGCAGCGCAAAACGAGCTCATAAACGTCGTCACCATTTTTCTCGGTCTGGCCGTCGGTTCGAAGCTCGCCGCCGACCTCTTCCTACGGGTAGAGACCCTCGGTATACTCGCCCTGGGACTTGCGGCATTTGCTGTCGGGACCGCCGCCGGTGTGCTGCTCGCGAAGCTCATGGCGCTTGTCTCGCGCGAGCCCATCAACCCGCTCATCGGCGCGGCGGGCGTGTCCGCGGTTCCCATGGCTGCGCGGGTTGCGCACAAGGTAGGGGTAACCGCGAACCCCAAGAACCACCTGCTCATGCACGCGATGGGCCCGAACGTCGCCGGAGTCATCGGCTCGGCGGTAGCGGCAGGAGTGCTCCTCGCGGTCATCGGGGGCTGAGCGCATCGGCGCCTGAGCACGGACGGCGTGAGCACGGACGGAGGTGACCATGCGTGACGAGGAGAACTCCCTCCCTCAGACATACGGCGTGCCGAAGCTGCGGCGTGCTGCACTCGAGCGGCTCGCGCGCGCCTATGCCGACGACGATCTCGAGCTCGAAGACTACGAGCGGCGCACCGGGGAAATCCATGCCGCCGAAACGGTGCAGGAAATCGCCCGCGTCATGGCCGACGTCCCTGATTTCGCCGTCGAAGGATTCGGTCGCACAGCCTCAGACGAGCAGGCCGTAGCGCGTCCCCCGGGAGGCGCGGAGGGAGAACACGGTACCGCGGTTCAGGTCCTCGGCGACAGAGAAATCGCCTTCGCGGATTTTCGTGGCGGCGCGATGCATGTGTTCTGCCTTCTCGGAGATACGAGGATCGATCTCGCCGATCTCGGCCCCCGTGACACTGTCGTCGTCACCGATCACGGCGCCCTCGGCGATGTGGTACTGCGTGTTCCTGCAGGCACGGAGGTTGTCGAACGACGCGTCGTGATTCTCGGAGACTTCAAGCGCGGGCCCGCACGGGCTGCGCGCGGGCGACGAAACACCCGCTGGAAACTCGAGAAGCACGGTGGGCAGGCCCCGTCACAACCGGGCCGAGCCGAAGGACAGCCCGCTCGTGCACCGCGCGTGGTACTGCGGGGATTCAGGCTACTCGGCGACACGAAGATCATCGACGTGTGATCAGGCGCGCCCCGGCGATTGCGCGGGGGCGAGATCCTTCATGGTGACAGCGCTTACTTTCAGCATTACAGAGGCGGCTACCCGCTTCACCGGGCTGACTCGTGTTTCGTAGTAGTATCCCGCTTTGTCGCGATAGTACTCGTAGTCGGCCGGCAGGTACTCGGCAACGTCGGCCGATACCTTCTTGAAGAAGCGGAAACGAAGGTAATCACTGAACGACGGGCTGCTCGGCAGGCCGCCGCGGACCTCGTCACGCTTGACCGCTGCGTATAGCGTCTGCGCGGCATCCGCAACCGCCCGGCGCTGTTTTGCCTGCACCTGCTCCGCGAGCGGCCACGGCAGCGTGAGATAGGGCAGCTCGTATACGACCTCGGGACCCGGCCCGAGGGTATGGCGCATCGCCTCGATCGTCTTCTGCATGCCTGCCCCGGCGTTCGAC
>JAWLDL010000272.1:0-3931 GCA_041686675.1 Spirochaetia bacterium
CCACGTCGCGCGCACGAAGCCGAGGGGCTCGAAGCGAGCCGAGGCCCCGTATTCGTTTATCAGACGGTACTGTATGACCTCGAACTGCAGCTCGCCCACGGTCCCGACGATCTTTCGCCGGCCTTTGTCCTGAATGAAGAGCTGGGCGAGGCCCTCCTCGACGAGATGAGTGAGCCCCTTCTCGAGCTGCTTCGAGCGCATGGGGTCGGTGGCGATGACTTCCTTGAAGATCTCGGGCGAGAAGTTGGGAATGCCCTGGAACTGCAGCTCCTCCCCCTCGGTAAGGGTGTCCCCGATTCTCAGGTCCCCGCGGTCGTAGAGGCCGACGACGTCGCCGGGGAATGCATCGTCTATGACCTCCTTGCGGCGAGCCATGAAACTGTAGGGCGAGGAGAAGCGCAGCTTCTTTCCGAGGCGCACGTGGCGAAACTGCTTGTCTTTCTGGAAGCGCCCCGAGCACACGCGCAGAAAGGCGATGCGGTCACGGTGCTTGGGATCGAGGTTCGCGTGAATCTTGAAGACGAAGCCGCTGAAGGTCTGCTCGTCCGGAGCAACCTCCCGGGTGGTTGCTTCGCGCCGGCGCGGTGCGGGGGAGATGTCCACGAACGTGTCGAGGAGCTCCCGCACACCGAAGTTGTTGAGCGCGCTTCCGAAGAACACCGGCGCCACCCGCGCCTCGAGGTAGTCCTCGGTTGAGAACTCGTCGTACACACCCTCGATGAGGTCGACGTCCTCGCGGAGCTGTTCGGCGAGGCTCCCGAGACGCGTGTCGAGGCGCTCGTCATCGAGGGAATCGATGCGAAGGCGCTCGTCCTCCTCCTCGACGGTGCTCTTTGCCGATTGGAAGAGCGTCACGTTCTGCTCGTGGAGATTGTACACGCCCTTGAAACGCTGCCCGACGCCGATGGGCCAGGTGAGCGGGCGCACGGCGATGTCGAGCTTGTTCTCGAGCTCGTCGGCGAGCTCCATGGCCGGCTTTCCCTCGCGGTCGAGCTTGTTCACGAAGATCATCACCGGCGTCTTTCGCATGCGACAGACCTGCATGAGACGCTCGGTCTGCTCCTCGACCCCCTTCACCGAGTCTACCACCAGAATGACGCTGTCAACGGCGGAGAGGGTGCGGTAGGTGTCCTCGGCAAAATCGCGGTGCCCCGGCGTGTCGAGGATATTGATGAGCTTCCCGCCGTACTCGAAGGACATCACCGCCGTGGCGACCGAGATGCCGCGCTGCTTCTCGATCTCCATGAAGTCGGAGGTCGTGGTTCGGGTGATCTTGTTCGATTTCACCGCACCGGCGGCGCGGATTCCGCCACCGAAAAGCAGCAGTTTCTCGGTGAGCGTGGTCTTCCCCGCATCGGGGTGACTTATGATGGCGAAGGTTCGCCGCTTGTTGATTTCTTCTGTCATCGGGATTCCTGGCGCGGACACCTGTGTGCCGCAGCGCTTAAGATAGCAAAATCGCGACCGAAACTCAAATGGGCGCGAGGAGCCTGCCCGCTCGTGCGCTTGAGCCGGAGCGTGCGTGCGCATAGAATGATCACACGCATATGGAATACGCCACCGACCGCGCACCGGCGGCGCTGCGCATCGGCGCCGTCCTGACGATTCTCGCCGCGAGCCTCCTGCTGACCTCCTGCCAGGACGCCTTCGTGTACCATCCTTCAACCGCCGAGGAAGAGGAACTGCTCGAGGAGGCTTCGAGGAAGGGCATGGAGCCCTGGCCCGAAGCCGGCGAGGATAGAATCGGGTGGTATGCGCCGCCGGCCGAGAGCGGAGCCGGTGGTGGGGGCGGAGCGCAGACCGGAGACGCCGGCTCCCCGCCCCCCCACAGGGTCATCGTGTTCCACGGGAACGGCGGGCAGAGCGTCCGGCGGGATCATTTCGTCGAGGGATTTCAGTCGCCCACCACTGTCGGCACCTGGGAGGTGTATATCCTCGAGTACCCGGGCTACGGGTCGCGGCCGGGAGACCCGAGCGAGGAGGCCCTTGTCTCCGCCGCGGGCGAGGCGGTGGAACGCTTGCTCGCAGAGGATTCCTCGCGACCGGTTTACGTGGTCGGGGAATCACTCGGAACCGGCGTGGCCTCCCAGGTCGCCGCCGCCTATCCGGAGGCTGTACCGGCAATTCTCCTCATTACGCCGTTCACCAGCATAGTGGATGTCGGCGCTGCGCGGTTCCCCGGGTTTCTCGTGCGGGCGATCCTGAAAGACCGTTACGACAGTGAGGCCGCCCTCTCGCGCTACGACGGGCGGGTCGGCATCCTCCTCGCCGGAGAGGATTCGGTGGTGCCGACCCACCTCGGCCGCCGGCTCTACGAAGGCTACGACGGGCCGAAGCAGCTATGGATACAGGAGAGCGCCGGTCATAACACCCTCGACTACTCTCCGCAGTCACCCTGGTGGCGTGAGCTCACCGCGTTTCTGCTGGGGCGATGAGGGCGCGGCCGTGCGTCGGCAGTCGACAGAACCCGTGTTCCTCGGCTCCGAGGGCGGCGTTGAACTTGGCGCTCATGTTCTGAAAGGCGATCCACGCGGTCAGCGCGGTTATCTCGTCCTCGGTAAAAAGTTCTTTGAGTGATGCAATGTCACCGCCATTCACCCCGGCGCAGCGCTCGGTCATCTCCTCGGCGTACCCGAGGGCGGCGCGCTCACGCTCGCTGAAGAGCGTACTCTCGCGCCATTGTTCGACCTCGCTCGGCTTATCCTCGGCCCCGGCGGCACTGAGGAAGTTGTAGGCGTTGAGGTCCACGCAGAATCGGCAGCCATTGAGCTGGGCGATTCTGACCGAGACGAGGCTCCGCAACACCGAATCGACGGGGAATCGTCTGCTCTGGAAGAAACCCAGTGATACGAGCATTGCAATGAAGGGTCCCGGCAGTCTGCCCCAGAGGTAGGAGGGTGCCAGCACACGGCCGTACTTGCGCTCCTGGCGGCGGAGCACCCATCTGACGTACCAGGGGTAGGCTGATATCTGTTTGGCTTCTATTCGCGCCATCATTTCTCCTTTTGTCGCCGGCAGCTTGTCGCCGGCAGCCTACACCAACAACATTTTTCTTGACACCACCCCCGCACCGTGATATTTTGTAGACCGACGGTCGGTCTAGACCGGTCGTCGGTCGGTATATGGAGACAAACCACCATGAAACAACATGACGATCGCCGCAATGAGATCCTCGACACCGCGCAGGCCCTCTTCTACCGCGTGGGCTACGACCGGACGACCATCGCGCGGCTCATAGAGGAGGTAGGCGTTGCCAAAGGCACCTTCTACCACTACTTCACCTCCAAAGAGCAGCTCCTCGACGAGCTGTTCGACCGTGGCTACCGCGAGCTCGGCCCAATCCTCGAGCGCATTGCTGCAGACAGCGAGCGCAGCGCGGTAGAGCGCATAAACGAGGTATTCAGGGTCAGCAACCGATGGAAGGCGGACAACCGCGCGCTCATCATCGAGACGACGCGAGTGGTTTTTCGGGACGAAAACATCCGGCTGCGACAGAAGAACGATGAGAAGGCAACGGAAACCTTCGCGCCGGTGTTCTCGCGCATCGTTGCGCAGGGCGTCGAGCAGAGGGTACTCGACACGCCTCACCCCGAGGACGCAGGGGAGGTCATCTTCCTTCTCTCGCGCAGCATGGGCGATGTCATCGCGCGCTTGTTTCTGCAGGCCGTCGAAGACCCGCGGCACATGGATGACCTCGCCCACAAGCTCGATGTTTACGAACGGGCCACCGAGCGCATCATCGGCGCACCGGAGGGCTCGATCGAGCTCACCGACGCGGCCGAGCTTCGCCGGCTCGTCGGCGCACCCGCCGGGACCGCCGCACCGGCCGCACCCGTCGGCCCGCAGAATGACCACACGGAGGCACGCTCATGATCGTTGCAGAAGATGTCACCAAGGACTACGTCGACGGAGAGACCGTCGTGCACGCTCT
>JAWLDL010000273.1:0-3916 GCA_041686675.1 Spirochaetia bacterium
GAGGGTGGCAAGAGAGAGGACTGCGTCGAAGGCGGCGTCGGCAAATGGTAGCGGCGCGGGAAGGCGGTGCACGCGGATGCGCCCTGCAAGCTCGGGGTGTAGCGATGCCGCACGCTCTGCCATCGCCTCTGAGCCGTCGAGGGCCGTGACCTCGAAGCCGCGGCCGAGCAGGAGGGCCGCGTCGCGCCCGCTTCCCGCACCGAGCTCGAGGATTCGGGCGGCGGCGGGCAGGCGGCGGACAATGCGCTCGAGGGTCGCGCTGAGGTCCACAGCCTCGTAGTCGGCGGTGATGCGGGCTGCGTTGGTCTCGTAGTAGGCGAGCGTGGGTTCTGTGTCGTCGAACCTCGACATGGTGGCTCGCTCACTCCCAGAGCAGGCTCACACCACCGTAGCGGTGAACCTGTTCATCACCTGAGACGAGGGTCATTTCCTCGGCCACGGCCTGGGCCATAAGAATGCGATCGAACGGGTCGCGGTGCAGCCGCTCGAGCTCGCCCAGGTGCTGGGTATGATCGAATGTGATCGGCAGAAGTCGGAGGCCGTTTCGCGAAATCTCACGCTCCACGATCGATCTGAGCGGGCGGGACAATTCGAGACGGCCGAGCGCCTTCTTGATCTCGATCTCCCAGGAGGATGCAGCGCTCAGGTAGAGTTGATTGGCGGGCTCCAGAAGCGCCGCCCGCACCGACGAGGGCAATCGCTCGGGCGCCCCTGTCCACCACAGAAATGAGTGGGTATCGAGGAGGAGTCTCATGAGTCGAACTCGTCGAGCAGCTCCTGCGGCAGCGGCGCGTCGAAGTCTTCAGACATCGAGATCTCACCTTTCGAGAGACCGGCCGTTCGATCACCCTCCGGCGCGGCAACCGGAGTCAGTCGCACAAGCGGGGTCCCGTTCCTGGCGATGATGATCTCCTCACCGGCCATGGCTCTCTCGAGAAAGCGTGAGAAGTGTGTCTTCGCTTCATGAACGTTTACCACCATGTGGGTATCGTAGTGTTAGTCTGTTTTCTAGTCAAGCTTCGTACTGCAAGGTTCGCGAAAACGCAGCCGATTTGAAGTATCTTGTGTGATATGAGAACCCAAGCACGTACGACGCGGCGGCCACCTCGCCGCGGCTTTCGGTATGTACTCTTTGTATTGCTTATCGCGGCCGTCGCCGCCTCCTGCGCCTCGGCCGGCGGATCCCGGGAACGAGGCGGCGCGGAGCCCGCGCAGGGCCCGCTTCGCGGCGAGGTCATCGGGGTACGCACGCTCTCAGACGGGGCGGCCGAGCTTACCGTGCGCCAGCCCGACGACAGCGAGGTCTACGTCGAGATCCCCGCGCGCCTCGCCCGTTCCTTCCGCGTACAGGAGGGTGACCGCATCGTCGTGGAGGACCGCCAAATGGCCCGCGACGGGGAGCGACTTCGCGTGCAGACCCTGCAGATCGAGCGGGGGCAGTGAGAGCTCTCACCGGCCGCGAATTCGACTCCGGGAGCGACTATTGCTACACTCTGAGTAGGCAGGTATAGATTATGATGCACGGATTCGGAGGCTGGTTCGGCATGGGCTTCATGCCGTTTTTCGGCCTCATACCCATTCTGCTCGTCGGCGGCGGGCTCTATCTCTTTTTTCGCAACTATCACCGTGGACGTGATGCCGGTGACGATCGACGGCTCGAGACCGACCGCCGCCCGGCTGATTCACGGGGTCGCCCACGCGCGAGCGACCTCTACCGACTCGCCCACAAACACGGCGGCGTGCTGACCGTCAGCGATGTCGTCGTGGCGCTCGACGCGGACCCCGCAGAGGCGGAGTCTGCCCTCGAGTCGATCACCGACGGGCAGCGCGTTCAGATGGAAGTTGACGCCGAGGGGCGCGTTACCTACCGCTTTGTGGAGATCGCCGGGCGGGCCTGAGTCACGCCCCCTCATCCCCGACAGCCTCCACCCGCACCGCGCCCTCGGCCACCGGTACGAAGCGGTAGACCCTGTCGGCGTAGCGCTCGAAGAGCGTCGTATCGTGGTGGCTAATCATGAGGACCTGGAAGCCGAGGGCCCGCCCGGCGTCGTGAACGATCTTCACGAGCATGGGTACGAGGTCGGGCCGGAGCCAGCAGTCCTGCTCGTCGAGGACGAGGAAGCGGCGGTGCTCGGACTCGTCCTGCGTGGTGAGCGCAAACATCCGCAGGCCCACGCTCAGCACATTGGCGACCGAGCCGCCCTGCCCACGGTAGACGTCCTCGCGGTTGCCGTCACGCTCGATCCAGAAATCCACGGCCGCGGCCCCGCGCTTGAAGTCGACGTCGGCATGGAAGGTGATTGGCTGGTCGAGCACTTCCTGCAGCGCGATGGTGAGTTTCTCCTCGACGAGCCCGAGGAGCTCGCGGAAGAGCGTCTGGTTGAGGGTCTCGAGCGCCCCGGTTACCTGCTCCGATATCCCGAGGTAGTCGTCGAGATGCGCGAGGTCGGCGCTGACGCGCGAGAGGCGTGCCTGGCGATCCTCACGTTTGTAGGAGAGTCGATCGACACGGCGCCTGATCTGCGCAGGGGGACGCAGCCCGTCGCCCAACAGCCCCGCCCCGGACGAGGCGTCCCCCATCACCCCTCACCTCCATCCGGCTCCTCGCCGCCGAACTTCGCCTCGACCTCGGAGAGGTCCGACTCGATCTTCTCGAGGTGCGCCTGGTAGTCGGCGCGCTTCTTCTCGTTTTCGGCTTTCATTTCCTCGAGCTTCTTCTTGAGCTCATCAATGTCGTCGGTGCCGTAGGTCTCGCGCGCCTCCGCCTTGAGCTCGGAGAGCTGCTTTTCGGCGTTCTCGCGGTTGGTCTCCGCGCGGATCTTCTCCTGCTGCAGGTTCTGATACCGCGCCTGGAGCTCTTCGATTGTCTGTGCGCCGTCGTTGTCAGCCGTCGCCATATCCGGTTACCTCCTCGGCAAGTGATCGAATCTCCGCCGCCACCGCCTCGTCGAACTGGTTGAGGTTCTGCTCGAGAAAACTCATGAGCCCCGCGCCTGACTGCGTGCGCCGCGCCTGAAGCTCCGCGAGCCCGCTCACAAAGGCCGAGGCGGATGTGTCGGTCTCCTCCCCGGCGACGAGGGGATGGAAGACCTCATCGAAGGGCGCGTGGGGCACGGTGACGCGGGTGAGCTCGTAGTCGGCACCGGGGCGGCCGGCGGCACCCGGGCCGGCCCGGTCGCCCGCGCCCCGCACGTCGAGGCGCAGGACCGACGGGACGTGATCGCGGACCGCGTCGCTTCGCGAGCGGCGGCTTATGTTTCCGGGCGTCACCCATCGCGTGGCTCCGACCTCGACCTCACCGAGCTCGCGATGAATGTGACCGTTGACCACGAGGTCCACCCCGGCGATCTCCCGGGGCCGCAGGCGGCCCTGCTCCTCGTAGCCGGGCGCGATGATGTCGTGGTGGCTGAGCCAGATGCCGAGGGGGCGAGATGCACCGGAGGCGGCCCCGTTTCCCGAGTCGCCGGCCGCGGGCCCCGCCGCCCCTGCCCTTCCCCCGACGACGGTGGGGGAGTGACGCCCGCCGAGGTGGCCGTTCGGCCTCCCCGGTGACCGTGCGTCCCGCCGGTACAGTCCAGCGGTGATGGCCCGACGATCCCCCCGACAACGACGCGATCGCCCCTCCCACCCGCCGCTGTGGCTGGTCGAGGGGCTCGACATCGTGCACCGGCGCTGGGTGATCCTGGTGGCGGTCACGGCGGCGGTGGTCGTGGCCGGTGCGGTGGGTGCTGCGCTCTTCCCCGGGGTCATGGCCCCGACCGTGGGGGTCGGCGCTGCGGTCGGCGTGGCCGCGCTGCTGCTCGGCCTCGCCGCGGCGATCGCCGCGGACGCCGCGGACCTGGTGATCCGACGTTGGCGTCACGGGGCAGCACGGCGACGAGTTCGCCGCCAGCAGCACCCACGTGACGCGGCCCGC
>JAWLDL010000274.1:0-3913 GCA_041686675.1 Spirochaetia bacterium
AGTCGAGACTGCTCCTGTTCAATCCGACCAGTGCGCGCACCGTTCCGTCCTCCGCGAGGGTGAGCTCCCGGGTGACAAGAGCGTCCCAGGGCCCCCGTCGGTGTTCAACCAGGATCATCGAGAGGCCGGGATCCGCGGAGAGAAGTGAGTCCAGTGTGTGTCGTAGCGCGGCGGCGCTCTCGGCGTCGAGTTGGGAGAACGGCTCGTCGAGAACCAGCACTTCCGGGCTCGTCGCCAGGGCGCAGGCAATGGACAGGCGCTGTAACTCCCCTCCGGAAAGCGTCTGCACATGTCGTTGCCGAAGCTCTCCAAGGCCCACCCCGGCAAGCGCATGGTCAATGTGCCGGTCCATCGCGGCGGTGGCGACACCGAGGTTCTCCAGAACGAAGGCGAGTTCCTCCTCGACCGTCGGCATAATGGACTGGCTTTGCGGATCCTGGAGGACAATGGCCGGCGTTCGGGAGGTATCCCAGTGCACTGTCCCTTTACGACGTAATCCCCCCTCTTCGGGCAGCAGGTCGAGAAGCGCCAGAATGAGTGTGGACTTACCCGCTCCATTGGGCCCGCTGATAAGCAGCCGCTCTCCGGCCTGCAATGTGAGATCAAGCGGTCCGAGGACGCGGCGCTCTGCGTACACCTCCATCGACTCCGTCCGACACACGTGAGTTCTTTCGTCGAGTGCCGGATAACTCACCTGCCACCTCCCCTCATCTGCCGCCTCCCCTCACCTGCGACCCACTCGCCTCCTCGGCGGTTCCCGCAAGAAAACCGTCGAGGCCCAGGCTCAGCTCCCATGCGACCACCACGCCGCCGGCGACGAGCAGCACCGAGAGGGCCCACGCTACGTGGCCGACGGTGATTCGCGCGGGCCGAAACGCCGTCCTCTGCATCCCGAGGCTGTATCCCCGGGACTTCACCGCGGTGGCGAGAAGCTCCGCCCGGTAAATGGTCGTGGAAAGTATCCCGGCGATCACCTGCACGATGCGACCCGGGCCGCCGCCCCCGCCCCGAACCCGGTGCATGCTTCGGACGACACCGAAGCGCCGGACAACCTCGGGAATGACCCTATGAATCACTAAAATCGCCAGGGCGGTTGACGTGGCCCGCCCGACCAGTCCGTCGATAGCGGCGCTGAGATGCGAGGGACGGAGCGAGCGGGTCAGCCAGGCCGCGGTACACACGGACGCGAAGACCCGCAGGAAGATGGAAAGCGAAAACAGCAGCGCCTCCAGGGACACCTCCAGCGGTCCCAGCTGGTACGTCACGGTCTCCGCTCCGCCGTACCCCAGCACGTTGACGACGCTGAAGCCGAAGAAGCCTGCCGCTGCCAGGCCGATAACCGGCAGAGCCGGGGACAACAGCGAGGGACACCACAGCAGGTGCAGAAGAAAGACAAGAATGACTGCCAGGGACGGAGCCGGATGGAGGAAAAGCGCCGCCGAGGTGATCAGAACGACCACCACGGCGATTTTAAGAAGCGGATGCACCGCCACGAAGGCGGCGCAGCCCGTCCATTTCCGGTTCACGACAAGTTCCCTCCCGTCTGCACGTCCGCCGATCCTCGGCGTGCAGGCGAACGCACGGCGCCGCTGCGTTCGAGCGCCCTGTAGATTGCGAGACCGAGAGCCGCTGCGAGAACGATCGCCGAGGGAATACGGACTCCGAGGTATGCCAGGGGAATCCACCACTCCAGATTCGCGTATCCGAGGGTGAAGTATTCGTAAATGAGGGCGGTCACGCCGGAACCGACGGCGGCGAGAGCGAGGACCGGAAAGCTCCAGCGGCGGTACCGGAAGAGTGCGAAGACAAGCTCCGCGCCGGCCCCCTGACTGGCCCCGGCGGCGAGCGCGAGAATCCCGAAGGGACTGCCCAGGATTACCTGGACGAGAGCCGCGGCAACCGAGCCACCGAGCGCGGCTCCGGGCTTCCGAATAATCAGCCCGAGCACGATGCCGGGAAGATAGTAGAAGCCGAGAAACAGCATGACCCAGATCGGACCGAGAGCACCGGAAAGTGTGGTGTATAGCGGTCCGAAAGCCAGCTGTGCAATTCCGAGAACGACTGCAGCGGCGGCAGTCACGATAACATCACGTGTACTCATGATTCCTCCATTGAACGAATAAGTGCCCGGGTGATCTCCACGGCGTCACGAAGACGCGCCGCATCCACTCCCTCCATTGTGTCCTCCGAAGTCTTGTAGGTCGGACACGGCCAGAAGAGGAGTTCGGTCGCGTGGATTCCTGCCTGAATGAACGAATAGTGATCAGATCCTGCCACGGCTCCAAGAAAGTTCACCGAGGAGAAACGGTCGCGGAGCGACAAGTTCTTTACCACGCCTTCTAATCGTTCCCTCATCCACTCATCCGAGCTGACGAGAAACAGTTCGTCCCCGGTAGTGACCGAGTCGACATTGATGTTGGCAAGTATCGGCGCGGCATCCTGCTTCATTCCGCGGCGGAACAGGTAGTGCCGACTTCCGAGGAACTGCCATTCCGTTCCGTCGCAGAAGACCAGCTCAACGGACTTGCCCCTGATCGGGGCGTCACCCGCCTCGGCAAGGAGCTGTTCCGCCACAGCAGCCAGTACCTCAACGCCCCCGGCGTTGTTGTTGGCACCGGGCGATCCGTAGCTCGTATCGAGGTGAGCGGTAAGCACGACGGTTTCGGGGTCTTCGCCCTCCAGACGAGCCACCACGTTGTGCCCCTGAAGCGTCGTCGGCCTGCCGCCGCCAGTGAACTTCGCGCGCAGCTCCACGCCGCGGGCGAGAGCCTCTCCGATCCAACGGTGATCTCCCTGACCGAGCATAGCCATGGGATACGCAAAGGCCGGTTCGGGATTGTGAAGAGGAATCGGAGGCGCGTCCCATCCGGACAGGCCCTCATGGCCCACGAAGAGCGCCAGAAGATAACCGTCGTCGTCGTAAAGACCGTACTGCGGCCAGTCGAGGAAGCCGGGAACGATGTGAGCCTGCCCTGCCGGGCCGATTTTGCCCTCCAGGCCGGTATCGGGAGCGAGTCCGGAATACTCCATCAGGGCAACAGGAAACTCCCGGGGCTCCGGCTTGGTAATAGACAATTGAGGCTCGGCAACCAGCTCCCATCCCGCGAAGGGAAAGGACTCAATGGACACCGACGTGTGTGGCCGGGAACCGATGCCCCGTCCCTCGAGCTCTTCCCGGATCACCTCTGCGGCCTCGAGGTTACCTGCAGATTCCGCACCCGCCCATCGGGGACCAATGTCCCCCACGAGGCGGTGCATGAGTCGGCTCGTACTGAGATCTCTCATTTATTATACCTCCGTTGGGCCCAACGGAGGCTCACAGGCACAAAAAAAGCCCGGCTGCGGGCAGCGACCGGGCGTGGCTTCATGCACATTCCGTCCCTCCGCTGGCATTACCCAGATCAGGTGTTCGAGGGTCGAAACAAGCTCGTGTTTCCTCTCAGCCGGACGCTTTCCAGCTCCCCTTTTGTTTGTAGGCACAATATATTCAGCAAGACCGGAACCGGTCAAGAGGACGATTCGGATCCGGACAGTTCTCACGATACGATCGTGCGGGTCTGCCTGGGGATTTCTTAGCACTCACGAGAATACATATTGATGTTCGCTCGATATATGCCGATCACAGGCGACGGTGGTTGCCTTAACGGGCCTGCGTGTACGCGCCGTTTTTTCGTCCTTAACCAGCGTTTACACAATGAAATTTACACTACCGGCAAATCTGTTTACACTGCTTTCAAATTAAGAATTGGGAGTCCCGGTCATGCGCGTTTTTGTTTCGGTCAGATTTCGTCTTCTCGCCCTCGTTATTCTTGTGGTCATCGGTCTCGGCGGTCTCTACTACGGAACGGTTACGATCGTCGATTCTGCGCTCAGGTCGGCCGCGTTCGACAGGCTTACGGCCATACGCCAGGTG
>JAWLDL010000275.1:0-3910 GCA_041686675.1 Spirochaetia bacterium
GTGATCCGAAAGATCGCCCGGGAGGTCGTTTCGGACGGATACAGACCGCCGGTATCGGTCGATGCCGGCCCCGACGGGGATTCCGACGGGGCGTCGGGGCAGGATGAGACCCCGGAGGAGCCGGCGGCGGCGATGGTGGCGGCAGCAGCGGACAGCATCGCCCCCGCTTACAGCGACGAGGCCGAGGAGACCGCGGCCGAAGGGACGGCGGCCGAGGAGATGGGAGAGGACGAGGACGTCGAGGACGTCGAGGACGTCGAGGGCGAGCGCGGTGAAGACCCCGAAGCAAGTGCGGAGGCGGAGGCGGAGGCAACCGAGGAACCCGCCGCGCCGGATGAACGGCCTGAGCCGCCGTTCAGGCTCGACCCGGAAGTCATTCGCCCCTACAGGCGCGTGGTCACCGCGAAGCGCATCACCCACTATCTCGGCAAGCCGCCCTTCAGCGAAACTCAACTCGACACCGAGACCGCACCCGGCATCGCAAACGGCCTTGCCTGGACCGAGGTCGGCGGAAAGCTGCTTCCTGTCGAGGCACTCGTGTTCGAGGGAAACGGTGAGCTGCTTCTCACCGGCAGCCTCGGTGACGTCATGAAGGAGAGCGCGCGCACGGCGTTCTCCTTCATCCGCTCGCAGTCTCAGAGGTTTCGCCTCCCACGCAATCTCGAGCGCGATCGCGACATCCACATCCACGTTCCGGAGGGCGCCATCCCGAAGGACGGACCGTCGGCGGGCATCACCATCGCCGCGGCCCTCGTCTCCGCCTTCTCCGGCATCTCGCTCAATCCGGGTTTCGCCATGACCGGGGAGATCACCCTCGCAGGGCGGCTCCTTCCCATCGGCGGCGTCAAGGAGAAGGCTCTCGCGGCGCACAGGAACGGCATGAACGCCGTGCTTCTCCCCGAGGAAAACCGCAAGGACGTCGAAGAGCTCCCCGAGGAAGTCACGAAGAGCATGGAGTTCCACTTTGCCGAAAACGTGGCAGACGCCCTGCGTATCCTGTTTCCCGAAGAGCTTTTCAATATCAGGGCGTACTGAACCCGCGTATTAAGCCGTCGCTGACGCAATGCGCACGATCCGTTATACTCACCGATAATCATAGCAGAATAGATGGAGAGGAGACGGAACCATGTCGGTACACCTCGAGGGTAAATCCCTGCTCACTCTTGCTGATCTTTCTCCGCAGGAGATCCGCTATCTCATCGATCTCGCCCGCGAGGTGAAACGCGAGCGACACGAGGGAATAGTGAACCGGCGATTCGAGGGAAAGAGCCTCGCGCTCCTTTTCGAGAAACGCTCCACGCGTACCCGTGCTGCATTCGAAACGGCATTCGGGGAGGAGGCCGGTCACCCCGTTTTTCTCTCGCAGACCGACATTCACCTCGGGGTAAAGGAGACGGTGGAGGACACCGCACGCGTTCTGGGCAGAATGTTCGACGCCATACAGTTTCGGGGCTTCAAGCAGGAGACCGTGCAGCTTTTCGCCGAGCATTCCAACAAGCCCGTCTACAACGGCCTCACCGATCTCTATCATCCCACCCAGATTCTCGCCGACCTGCAGACGATGCTCGAAGAGACCGGCGAGCTCGAGGGACGAACCCTGAGCTTCGTGGGCGACGCGCGAAACAATGTGGCCCGATCGCTGATGATCGGCTGCGGCAAGCTCGGGGTGAACATCCGCCTCGGTGCGCCGAAGTCTCTCTTCCCGGATGAAGAGAGCGTGGAAGTGGCGCGAAGCTTCGCCTCACGCTCCGGCAGCGAGGTGTTCATCACCGACGATCCGGCGAAAGCCGTCTCGGGTGCGGACGCGGTCTATACCGACGTCTGGGTTTCGATGGGTGAGGAGGAGCAGTCGGAGCAGCGCATGCGAACCCTCGCGCCCTATCAGGTCAACGACGAGCTCATGGACCGTACCGGCAACCCGAGCAGCATCTTTCTGCATTGCCTGCCGGCCGTTCGCGGCAACGAGGTCACCTCCGAGGTGATGGATGGGCCGCGATCGCGGATCTGGGACGAGGCCGAGAACAGAAAGCACACCATCAAAGCGGTGATGCTTGCCACGATGCTCGCCCCTTCTGAGCTTCCTGTGTGAATTTACCCTTGAAATTGGAGGTTTGAAGGTCGTATAATGGTTGAGCGAACGCAGAGGAGGACAGGGTTGAAAAAGCACATCTTGATCGTGGCCATGCTGGTAGTGATGGTCGCCGGCTTCTCGGTCGCCCAGGAACAGCAGGAGTTAAACGAATCCGAGCTTTTCGTACATACGGTATACCTGAATCAGGTGTTCCGACATCGCCTCGGATTCAAAGTGACATACACCGCAGCGAATCTCGACTACAAGCAGGTCTATATACCGACGTCGTGGTTCACGCAGGCCGCCGGCAAGGGTGAGCTCATCGAGACCGCTTCGAAGAGCGCTCCCTACATGGACGTCTACTATCGAGACGGCGAGTTCTCTCACCTTCGGCTTTTCGTTCGCGACAATCCCTTCCACGTCACCTGGGGGCGTCTCGAGGACGAGCCGAACGCCGAAGAGAACTTCAACAGGGACACCCTCGAGCTCTGACCGTCCCGGCGCCGGAATATGCAGGAGTACACCCCTCCGCCTGAGCTGCTCGATTTCCTCTCGAGCCATAGCACCTATTATCTCATAAGCCACACCGAGCCCGATGGTGACTGCCTTGCCTCGAGCCTGGCCCTGGGCCACTACCTCGAGCGCACGGGGAAGGGCGTGAAGCACTACAACGAGGGCCCTTTCGTGCGTGCGGAGATACTGGAGCTCGCATCGCTGTTCCGTGACACCCTCTCCGACGAGGAGATAGCCGCCGACGCGGACCCCGCGGCCGTGGTGCTCGACTGCAGTACCCGTGAGCGGGTCGGAAGCCTCGGGGATGCGCTCAACGCCGTTCCGGTAGCCGTGATCGATCACCACGCTGCCGGCGAGCCCTTCGGTGACGCCGTCTATGTTGATGCAACCGCGCCTTCGACGAGCGTCCTGGTGCAGGGAACGATTGAAAGCGCCGGTTCGGAGCCCGACACCGAGGAGGCGGAGCTCATCCTCTTCGGGCTGTCCACCGATACCGGCTTCTTCCGACATCTCGATGTCGGCTCCGGTCGCGCCTTCCGCGCGGTTGCACGCCTTGTCGACCTCGGAGCAAGCCCGAAGGACACCTTCAATCGGATGAACGGCGGGAAAACCCTCGCGGCACGCAAGTTGCTCGGCCGCCTCCTCGAGCGCGTGGAAACCGAGGCCGGCGGCAGGATTGCCCTGACCTACGAGACCCGGCGGGATGCCGCCGAGTTCGGCCGGGAGAATCGTGATTCCGATACCCTGTACCAGCTCCTCATGGGCACCCGCAAATGCTCGGTGATCGCGCTCATCCGCGAAGAGGACGAGCGAATGTGCACCGGCAGCCTGCGATCGAGCGACGACACCGACGTCTCCCGCGTCGCCAAGAGCTTCGGTGGCGGCGGCCACAAGCGCGCCGCCGGGTTCATGACCGAAGAGACCCTCGCCGAGACCTACGAGCGCGTGCGCGACGCCCTCCTCGATCTCGTCAACGATACCGGAAGACCCCGGACGCATCAGGCGGATCCCGGCGGCTGACGAGCGCCCGGCGAAGGAGTCGCCCTCTTCGGCGGGGTCCCCCCCTTCGGCGGGGGGCCCGACTCACGTTCCTCCGTTCCTCCGTCCCTCCTGCACAGATACGCTCATAATCGGCCTCCTGCTTGAGTTGTAAACGAATGTAAACAGTTCCACTCACAGTGGTGATTCACCCCTTTTCACGCGGGCGTTCTCGGCACGCATTTTGCTCCTCTTTCCTTCTGCAGAATACCGGGAAGGGAGGAAGCATGACGAAGCTCACGGAACTGGTTGTCGGCTATCAGGAGACGGGCACGGGATACGAGACGG